>CAYVUQ010000059.1:0-8515 GCA_964454915.1 uncultured Puniceicoccaceae bacterium | reverse complement strand
TGGCGGAGTTCCTTTTGGGAATCCGACCCACCGCAGGCCAGATGAAAGGCCCCTGTGTGCGCCCGGCAACTCTGCGAGTCTTCTTCTTGTTCGCAAAGACCCGCTCGGGTCGGCCATTCATTGAATGCACCGATCCCACTATGCCCGTTGAGGATATCCACCCGCGATACGAAAACGGTCAAATAAGAGCCGGACCCGTGCAGATCCCTGTTTACTGCTACCGCATGATCTCAATGAATGAATCCCGGTAGAAACTTACACGTTTCGAGTGACGATCGTCACTCGAAACGTGTAAGTTTTGGGGTGGTTCTTCCGGCTTGAGGAGGCGGGGGGGGTGCGTCAGGATTCGGGGGATGGCAGAATCCATGCACTCGGGAACCGGGGCCCAGGCACCCGTCGGCGATTTCCTCTCCGGGGTGGCCGATTTGGTCGCCAGTCGGCAAGGGCGACCTACGTGGGACGAGTATTTCATGGCCACTGCCCTCCTCATTGCGAGTCGCTCGGCCTGTGGGCGGCTGCATGTGGGCTGTGTGCTGGTCTCTTCGGGCGACCATCCCAACCGCATCATCGCTGCGGGCTACAACGGATTTCTCCCGGGATCGCCCCACCTCTCGCGGGTGCGCGACGGCCACGAGCAGGGAACGGTGCATGCGGAACAGAATGCCATCGCCGACGCTGCGCGGCGGGGCATCCCTGTCCAGGGCACCACCGCCTACATCACACACTTTCCCTGCATCCAGTGCGCGAAGATTCTCGCCTCGGCGGGAATCCGCAAAATCAAGTATCTGCGCGACTACCGGAATGACCCTCTGGTGGTGGAAATTCTTGAAGAAGCGGGTATCCTTCTCGAAGATATCGGTTCCCATGCAAAGCACTCCTAGATTCCAGACCTTGTCGGGTCTCTCGGGGACGCTCCTCGTCGCGGACCCCGGCCTTGAGGACCCCAACTTTTCGAAGACGGTCATCCTGCTCCCGGTTCACTCCTCCGACAGCGGTGCTCTCGGGGTGATCCTGAACCGACCGACCGGTCGGACCCTGGGCGAGATGTATCCCGAACAGGCTTTCGACAAGCTGGCCAACATCCGCATCTTCGAGGGGGGGCCTGTGGATCACAGCCAGCTCATCCTAACGGCCTGGAAGTGGGACGCCAACGAGAATTCGCACAAGATGTTTTTCGGCATCTCGAGCGAGCACGCCCTCGAACTCATCGAGAGCGGAGAGGAGGTCACGGTGCGCGGCTATCTTGGCTACGCCGGATGGAGCGCAGGGCAGCTCGAGGCGGAACTGCAGGCCAACGCCTGGATCACCCGCCCCATCGAGTCGGAAATCCTCGACCGCGAGGAGGACGACGGTCTCTGGGACCAACTGGCCCGTGTGGAAGAGTCCGGACCTGAACTGGCACTTAACGACCTCCCCCCACCCCCCGAAGACCCGGAGCTGAACTGAAGGGCCCCGGTTTGCCGATCCGTAAACGACACCCGAAGAAGATGTGGAACGCGCCGAGAAGGCGCAGGTGTCTGCGGGCTTCCTCGACAGCGGCTTCGGCGGATGGGGAGACCGGTTCGGAGGGGCTGGTTTCCATAGGGAGTGTTTCCTCCCCGCAGGCTCCACAAGCGAGACGAAAACCTTGCTCAGATCCGGCGGCCCTTCGCCAGTCGTTGGGCGATGGCGAAACGGAGGCTGCCGTGCATTTGCTCGAGTTCCTGCGGGTCGAGGTCGTCGCGGCCCTCGGCTTCGGCGAGAAAACGACGGGCGCGCTCCTCCGCTTTGGCGACCGCATCCAGGTCGATGTCGTCCACGTCGATGGCCGCCTCCGTGAGGACATGAATCCGGTCATCGCTGATTTCGGCGAAGCCCTTGTCCACGGCCAAAAACTCCTTTTGTCCTTTGCTCTCCACCACGACATCCCCCGGTCGCAGGAGAGTGACGAGCGGCAAGTGCCCGGGAAGCACGCCGATCTCGCCGTTTTCGGTGTTGAGGACGACGTGGTCGGCCTCGCCGTCGTAAGCGGTTTTTTCGGGCGTGATGATGGTCAGTTTCATGGGTGCGACTCCCGTGCGGACGATTGGGGGGGGCGGCTACTTCGTGGCGGCAGCTTCGGCCTCGCCGGCTTCGATGGCTTCGTCGATGGAGCCCTTGTAGGAGAAGTCGTTTTCGGAGAGGTGGTCGAGCTCGCCGTCGAGAATCATGCGGAAGCCACGGATGGTCTCGGAGACGGGCACGTACTTGCCCGCGAAACCAGTGAAGACCTCCGCCACATGGAAGGGTTGCGAGAGATACTTCTGGATTTTCCGGGCACGGAAGACGGTCTTCTTGTCCTCTTCGGATAATTCATCGATCCCGAGGATTGCAATGATGTCCTGCAGGTCCTTGTAGCGCTGGAGCACGTCCTGCACACCACGGGCCACGCGGAAATGCTCCTCGCCGACGATGGCTGGATCGAGCGCGTTGGAGGTGGACGCGAGCGGATCGACCGCCGGGTAGATGCCCAGCTCGGCGATGCGGCGCTCGAGCACGATCGTGGAGTCGAGGTGGGCGAATGTGTTGGCGGGTGCCGGGTCGGTCAAGTCATCGGCCGGCACATAGACGGCCTGGAAGGAGGTGATGGAACCCTGCCTGGTGGAGGTGATCCGCTCCTGCAGGTTGCCCATCTCGGCAGCCAGCGTGGGCTGGTAGCCCACGGCGGACGGCGCGCGGCCGAGAAGAGCCGACACCTCGGACCCGGCCTGGGAGAAACGGAAGATATTGTCCACGAAGAGCAGCACGTCCTGCTTCTCCTCGTCGCGGAAGTACTCGGCCATGGTCAGGCCGCTCAAGCCGACCCTCATGCGGGCACCAGGGGGCTCGTTCATCTGGCCATAGACGAGGGCTACCTTCGACCTGGAAATGTCGTCCTGGTCGATGACCCCGGCGTCGGACATCTCGTGGTAGAGGTCGTTGCCCTCGCGGGAGCGTTCCCCCACTCCGCAGAAAACGGAAAAACCGCCGTGCGCCTTGGCGATGTTGTTGATCAGCTCCATGATCACAACGGTCTTGCCGACCCCGGCACCCCCAAAAGCACCCACCTTGCCGCCCTTTACGAACGGGCAGATCAGGTCGATGACCTTGATGCCGGTTTCGAGGATATTGGCCTCCACGTCCTGGTCCACCAGTTTCGGCGGCTGGCGGTGGATGGGCAGGCGTTTCTCGAAAGTGACCTCGCCCTTTTCGTCAACCGGGTCGCCGACGACGTTGAAGATGCGCCCGAGAACGCCCCGCCCAACCGGCACGGTGATGGCATCCCCGGAGTCCACCGCGTCGAGTCCGCGGACGAGCCCCTCGGTGGAGGACATCGCGACGGTGCGGACGACCCCTTCGCCGAGGTGCTGCTGGACTTCGAGCACCACCGAATGCGGACGGCCATCGACCTCGAACGAAACGGTGAGGGCTTGATAAATCTTCGGCACGTTTTCCTCGTCGAACTGCACGTCAACGACAGGGCCGATCACTTGGACGATCTTTCCGATATTTTCCATGAGAGTTTCAGCGGTTGGTGATTAATTGAAAAAGGTGGCGGCGGAGATTTCCAGAATCTCCTGGGTGATAGCCGCCTGACGGGCTTTGTTGTATTCCAGAGTAAGATCGTCCACGAGGTTCCTGGCGTTGTCGGTGGCGGCCTTCATGGCGACCATCCGGGCACTGTGTTCCGAGGCCTTTGCGCCGAGGACGAACTGGTAGATGGCTTTGCGGATGTAGAGGTCGAGGATTTCCGAAACAACGGACCGGGGGTCCGGTTCGAAGATCATCTCACGCTCGTCGGAGGATTCTTCCTCATCGCCGTTCTGCGCGCGTTGCTCGGCGACAAAATCACCGAGGCTCGACAGGGGGACGAGGGGGACCAGAAGGGGCTCCTGCGTGAGGGTGTTGTAGAAGCGCGGATAGAGAACCTCGATGGTGTCGATCCCCCCTTCGGTGAACTGCTTGACCATGGCCTCGACGATGGGTCGGACCTCTGCATAGGAGGCACCGTCCGACACGGTGAAGTCAGCGGCCAAATCCCTCCTCGTGCGGGTGAGGAACTGACGTCCCTTGCGCCCGATGTTGAACCAGCGGATGGGCGGGTCCTGCTCCATGCCGACAATGTGGCGGAAGAGGTTGGAGTTGAGGGGACCGCACAGGCCCCGGTCCGTGGTGATCAGGAGAACACCGCGGCGACGCGTCTCCCGCTCCGCGAGGAACGGATGCCATTTCTGCTCTCCTTCGAGACGGGAATCGAGGTCGGCCAGGATTCGCAGCAGAGCACCCGCGTAACTGCGTCCTTGCAAGGCCAGGGCCTGCGCTTTCTTCATCTTCGAGGCCGCCACCAACTGCATCGCCCGGGTGATCTGGGCGGTGTTTTTGACGCTCTTGATCCGATTGCGGATATCGCGGGTATTGGCCATGGGAAAGGTTCAGAAAACTCCTGCGCGGAGTGGTGTATTTAAAAAACTCTTACGTTATTGCGGGTTTCGGTGTTCAGGCGAAGGTGCGTTTCCACTCTTCCGCGGCGGCCTTCAGGCCATCCGTGATCTCGTCGGTCAGTTTCGCCTCCGTGCGGATTTTCGTGAGGAGGTCTTCCTTGCGGGTGGAGACGAACTCCTGCAGTGCCGTGGTTGCCTCCTGCACTTTTGCTACCTCGATATCGTCAAAGAAACCGTTCTGGACGGCCCACAGGATCGAGACCTGGACCTCGACCGGCTTGGGTGAGAAAGCGGGTTGCTTGAAGACCTCGACGACCCGTGCGCCCCGGTCGAGCTGGCTCTTGGTCCTGGCGTCGAGATCGGACCCAAACTGGGCAAAGGCCGCCAGCTCACGGTATTGGGCGAGTTCGAGCTTCACCTTGCCAGCGACCTGCTTGGCAGCCTTGATCTGCGCGGCCGAACCGACACGCGACACGGACAGACCGACCGAGATGGCCGGACGGATGCCCTGGTTGAAGAGGTCGGTTTCCAGAAATATCTGGCCGTCGGTAATCGAGATGACGTTGGTCGGAATGTAGGCTGAAACGTCGCCCGCCTGGGTTTCGATGATGGGCAGGGCTGTCAACGAGCCATCGCCGTAATCCGGTGCCAGACGCGCGGCCCGTTCGAGCAGACGGCTGTGCAGGTAGAAGACGTCGCCCGGGTAGGCCTCGCGACCGGAAGGGCGCTTCAGGATCAGCGATATCTGCCGGTAGGCGACGGCGTGCTTCGAAAGATCGTCGTACACGATCAGGGCGTCCATGCCGTTCTGCATGAAATACTCGCCCAGGGCCGCACCGGCGAAGGGCGCGAGATACTGGTTGGCCGGGTTGTCTGCGGCGGGAGCACTGACGATGGTCGTGAACTCCATGGCACCGGCCTTTTCGAGGACATTGATGGTGCGGGCGATGTTCGAGTTCTTCTGACCGACAGCCACGTAGATCGAGTAAACGGGACGAAATCCGGAGTCGCCCGATTCAAGGCCCTGGCGGTTGATGTTGGCCTGGTTGATGATGGTGTCGATGGCGATGGTGGTCTTCCCGGTTTGCCGGTCGCCGATGATCAGCTCGCGCTGTCCGCGACCGATGGGAATCATCGAATCCACCGCCATGATCCCCGTCTGCAAGGGCTGGTCCACCGACTTGCGCGGGATGATGCCGGGAGCAATTTTTTCGACCGGGAACCGGTCCTCAGCCTCGATGGCACCCTTGCCGTCCACCGGCTGGCCGAGGGCGTCCACCACCCTGCCCAGGAGTGGCTTGCCCACCGGGACCGACAACAGCCGACCGGTGGTCTTGACCGGATCACCCTCACGGATGTTGGCGGGGTCCCCCAGGACAACGGCACCGACCTCGTCCTCTTCGAGGTTGAGGGCGATCCCGAAGATGCCGCCGGGAAACTCGATCATCTCGTTGTACATCACCTTGGAGAGGCCGCTCACGCGGGCCACGCCGTCGGCGATGGAAAGAACGGAGCCGACGTTCGACTCCTGGGTTGCGGTGCCGAGATTGGAAATCTCCTTCTCGATCTGTTCGACAATGCTGCTCATGGTTTACTGGGTCGCTGAATCTGTAATGGTGCGGCGGACGGTATCCGCAAAGTGCGGGCAGGCCGAAAAAGGCATGTTGAAAACTCCATGGTCATCGATTTTCGGGGGCTCAACCGGAACGGTTCGTCTCCAGCCGCGCCAGGCGGGCAGGGATGGAAATCTCGTACACATCGTCCCCGACCTGCACACGGGTCCCGGCCAGGAGGGCGGGGTCGGTGCGGCTTTCCACTGCCAGGGGGCGGTCGTACTTGCGGGAAAACCCGGCCTCGATTTTCTGCAACGACTCCTCGGCAAGATCCGTTCCGGAAACGACCCGTGCGGTGGTCGCGGCGATTTCGCGCGCGGCCAGAACGGCGAGATACCGCAGGACCGCACGGTGCTGCCGCGGGGGATTGGCCCGGAGTGCGCCGAGAGCCTCTCCAACCCTTTCCGGAGCGATCCGTCCTTCCCCGTCGCGGCACAGGGCGAGGATGCGTTTCGCGAGCTTGCGGGCTTTGAGATTTTTCCGCATGGGCCGTTCCTACCGCAGAGAACCGGCCAATTCGTTGGCCGCCCGATCGCTGAAAGAGGATTTCTCGGCATCGGACAGCTCCCGGTCGAGCACCTTGCGGGTGGTTTCCACGACCAGACGGCTGACCTCGCCGCGGACCTCTTCGAGCATCTTTTTCCGCTCGGCAACGAGGGACTCTTCGCCGCGCCGGATGATGTCTTCCGCTTTGGATCGGGCCTCCTCGGTCTTGCTCTCGACCAGCCTGGCTGCCTGCGCCTTGGCTTCCTTGAGAATGTCCTGCGCTTCGATGGAGGCCTTGCGGAGCGTTTCCTCGTGGCTCTTTTCGGCGTCGGCCAGCTTCCGCTTCATCTCTTCGGAGTAGCGCAGTCCGTCGTCGATCTTCTGCTGACGGTCCGCAACGGTTCGGAGAATCGGACGAAAGGCCAGGAAATAGAGAAGTGCCGCCACGATCAGGAAGTTGATGATCTGCCCGATGAAGAAAGGAGTATCCAACCCAAAGTTCTGGACGATGGTCTGGATCGGCCCGGATTTATCACCCGCGACTGGCTCCGCCGCGGCAAGGACGAGAATCTGTGGAAGTTGACTCAACATGGGAGAAGAAAAGCGGACCGGGCGACGCGGCGGGAATTCGGTTCCAGACGCGCCACCCGGATGTCAAATGCGGTTTCTACCGAATTCGTTCCTTGACTCAACCTCAGTAAAGGAAGAGCGAGTAAAAGGCGACCGCCTCGGCGAGTGCCATGCCAATGATGCTCTGGACGAGAATCTTGGTGGATGCGCCGGGGTTGCGACCAACGGCTTCGACGGCCTTGGTGCCGACAAGGCCCACGCCCAAAGCGGCGGCGAAGCAACCCAATCCGGCGGTGAGACCCGCCCCGATGTCTCCGGTGACTTGTGCGATGATGTCCATGATGTCTTGGTGTTTGGTGTTTGGTTGTTAGCGTGTTTCCGACGTCCGGCACGCGGTGGGGATTGGTTGCCCCTGGCACCGGTCCCGCCGGAGAAAATGGTCAATGTCCGTGTTCTTCCTCCCCATGGTTGCAGATCAGGCCGATGTACACGGCCACCAGAAGCGTGAAAACGAGGGCCTGGACGAACCCGATCAGCACCTCGAGGAAATAGAACGGAACCGGCAGGAGCACCGCGAAGATACCGTGCATGCTGGTCAGAAGATTCTCGCCGCCGAACATGTTTCCGAAAAGCCGGAAGGACAGCGAGACCGGCCGGAACATGATCGAAATAATCTCAATCACTCCGACGCCGAGAAAAATGACCGTAAGGAAATAGTAGATGGGAATGGGCACTTCGTCCTTGTCCGCCTTGTTCCCGAACAAATCCTTGATCACGCCCTTCGGTCCCACGTACGCAAAAATAAAATACAACCACGCCACGGTGGCCACCGTCGAGAGTGCGAAGGTCATATTCAGGTCGGCGTTCGCCGGTCGGATAAAGTAGTTGAAGTGATCCTTCGCCCGGCCCTCCTTCCGCAGGTCGGCAAGCATCGCCGCCCGCTCTTCGGAACCTTCGGGCAACGCGTTGAAGGCATCCTGCTGCTCGACCGATTCAAAATGCACCTTGACGGTGTCATGCCCCAACGTCCCCACGCCCGGAAGGAGACCGCTCCAGTTGGAAATGAGGATGAAGGTGAAGAGCCCGCCCAACAACCAGAACGTGGGGCCGACCATGCGCTTGCCGACGATGGGCTCGATCAGGTCACGCACGCCGATGACGATGGACTCGACGACCACCTGCCCCTTCGAGGGCACCAGCGTTGCCTTTCCCACCAACAGACGCACGGCCACGATCAGGATTACCGAAATTGCCCAGCTGGTCACCATGGAGTTGGTGATCGGAATGCCCAGAACCTCCCCGATCTTGTAGGCCGCCGGCGAAACACCATCGCCCTCCGCCGCGGAAACAACCGCAGACGAGACGAGAAGGCCAAGAGTGCCGACCAGTCTGCCTTTTTTCAAGAGA
>CAYVUQ010000058.1:0-8563 GCA_964454915.1 uncultured Puniceicoccaceae bacterium | reverse complement strand
AACTGGTACCGCGGAGAATTCACAATCACCGGCACTTCCACCGCTGGAGAGATTAATTGGAGCTACGATTTCTCCGATCTCGGCGCGTCCGGCACGGCCACCCCGAACAGCTTGGCATCGAAATCTGGAACGGGAGCAGGCCCATATTCTCAATTTACAAATTCCGGAACGAATCCATTGGAATTTTCCTTCAAGGTCAACGATGCCGCCGCTCAGATCGACAATATCGGCATCACCGTGATTCCCGAACCGTCCTCCGCGGCGCTTCTGCTGGGGGCACTGAGCACTCTGCTGGTCGCCCGCCGCCGTCGCAGCTAATCGGGGTCGGTCGCTCCGGCGATTTATCTACTATACCGGGGGCGGGCGGAAATCGCCCGCCCCTTTTTTTTTGTTTTCCCCCAACCTCTTTTTGCCATGGTAGACACCACTTTGCACTTACCCCGCTGCGGACTCATTTTCACGCTGCTTTGGGGCCTGTTTTTCACATCAATGTTGCCGGCCAACGATCAGGCTGTGTTTAGTCATTCGCTCAGTCTCGGGCAGGCTGAAGAGGAAGGCAGCTCCACCCGCTGGTTCTTCACAGGACTGGCTGCGGATGGTGAGGCCCCGCTTTTCGGGGAGACAGAGTCCCCGGCGATGCTTCTGTTTTCGGGCGAACTTTTTCCCGTGACATTGGGCCAGGCGCAGTATCGATCTGCGTTTGTCGAAATCGCCGACGGTATCGGCATCGTGGAGCACGGGGTGCTCGATATCACAATTGCCGACTGGGCACAAACCGGCACTTTCCCGGACTTTCTGCGGATCGATCAAGTCGGGGATTTCACTGCCCAGGGAACCTGGACACCCACGCTGACCTCGGGTGCGCCGTCGGATGTGCGGATGGTGTTCGAACGGACCTCGGGAGAACGCCAGGGGACCTATCGCATTGAGTTCCTGGCGAACACCTCGGGAGGGATCGCGGTGCTGGGAGATCCCGCCCATCATTACGCCGGGCCGGAGAGCGCGGACGGCACCTCCAGTTGGGACGACTCGGTGGGCAATCAGGATTTCAGCCTGTCGGCGGCGGTCGACGCCGTGGAGGTGACCGGCGGGTTTGAGGCGATCCCCTTTGCGTATCAACTGGTCGCGCCTTATGGAGCTACCGAAGGCGGTGAGGCAGAGAGTTTCGACTCCAGTTTCAGCGGGGCCACCGGGTCGGTCGAGGTTTGGTTTCAACAGGATTTCGCTTCCATTCCCGCCGGGCAGAAACAGGTAGTCTTCGAAACCGGCGGCAACGCGAACGGGCTCAGCCTGCTGGCGGAGAAATCCGCAGAGGGCGATCCGCTGCTGAGGATTTTGCAAAGCGAAGATACGGCCCGCAATTTGGATGTGACTCTTAATCTAGCTGGAGAAGCGGGTTACACCGGACTGGGGGAACTCGAACTTGCGGACTTCGTGCAGTGTGTGCTTCGTTTTGACGGTGCGGCAGAGCAACTGAGAATTCTGATCAATGGCACGGTGGCCAAGACAGTCTCCACAAACGGGCTCACCTCGCTGAGCGGAGGCAACGACGCAGCCCTATTTTTCACCAGCGGCGACATCGATAGTCATTTGGGCGGACGGGGCGGTGAAGCCGGATACGATGCGCAAATCGCCCAGTTCACCGGGAAAATCGCGGATCTCAGAATTTATGCAACAGCTCTGGGGACCGACGACGCGCAGGGGAACTTCAACGCCATGCAGAATCCCGGTGTCACCCGCACCATCGATGGAACCTTCACTCTGCCGAGGATCTCGGTTGACGGAGCCAGCACAGCGACCGGTGGTAACAGCGGGTTGTTGGCACTGGGCGGCACGGTCGAAGATGGAGGCGGCTCCGCGGGGTTGACGGGCTCGGCGGATTACACGCTGGAGCCGGTCCGCCTGAGTAGCTTGCAGATGGATCGGGACGATGCGAGCGGGACCGGGCCGTCATCGGCTACTGAAGAGGTCGTCCTCTCGCTTTCCGGAGGTTCTTACCACGGCGATGTCGCCGTGAACGACGGTAACGGGGCCACGGAGTGGGCGGACTATCGCCATTTCTATATTGAGCTTCCCGCAAGCGCGCCAACGATCATCGCTGGACCTACCGGTGCGGAAACGACTGCGGGCGAAATGCTGGAGCTATCCGTAGAAGTGGAGGGATTATTCGTTGCTTACCAGTGGCTTCTTGACGGCGAAGCAATACCGGGCGCCGATTCCCCCACCTATCAAGTCGCCCACAGCGGGTCGGCAGATGCCGGCGACTATACCGTGCACGTCGAAACCGGCATCGGGCAGAGCGAGAGCGACACCGCCGTCGCAAGTATACTTCCCCCAATAATACATCCGACCCTCTCTCCCGACGAAACGCAGAGCGGCACCTTCCTCCTCCGGTGGAATTCCTTTCCCGGTCAGACCTACCAGGTCCGGGAGTCTTCGAATCTCAACCGGTGGGATGATGTGGGAGATGTGATCGACGGCACCGGTTCTTCGCTCGAGAAATCCTTCAACGTACCGCCCGAAACGACTTCTCACTTTTTTAGAATCCATACGACTTACTAAATCGATACACCCTAAATTTTTATGAATAAATTAACACTATCCATCGCGGGATCTATCCTGTTGAGTTCGCTGAGCTTTGGAGCGCTCTTGTCCGAAGGGCAATCGGTTCCGAAAAACGAGGCGGTTTCGGACAGAATGAACGTGCTCCTTATCCTGATCGATGACCTCGGCTGGCAGGATGTAAGTTATATGGGGAGCGAATACTATGAGACGCCTAATATCGACACCCTGGCGTCCCAGGGCATGACTTTCACGCACGCTTACGCCGCCTCCAGCGTGTGTTCACCCACCCGCGCCAGCATCATGACCGGCAAATACCCGGCGCGCCTGCATTTGACCGACTGGATCTCAGGCCACCCCGCTCCAGCAGGGTTCGACATCGAAGCGCCGGACTGGACAAAATACCTGGATACTACGGAAACCACCCTGGGAGATGTCTTCCAATCTGCCGGATACAAGACCGCCAGTATCGGCAAATGGCACCTCGGAAGCGAACCTTACTTCCCGGAACATAATGGCTTCGACGTAAACATCGGCGGGAACCACCGTGGTCGGCCCGACAGTTATTGGTGGCCCTATACTCGCGGCGAGAATGACACCAACCCCGTGCCGGATCTCCCGGGCGGTGAAGAAGGAGAGTATCTCACGGATCGCCTGACCACGGAGGCCATTACTTTCATGGAGGAAAATCGGTATCGCCCCTTCTTCCTCTATTTTCCCTATTATGCCGTTCACACGCCGATTGAGGGGAAAGAAGATCTCAAACAGAAATACCAGGCCAAAGAGGGTTGGCGCGGCCAGGATGACGCGGAATACGCGGCGATGATCGAGACGGTCGATACCAACGTGGGCCGCCTCATGCAAGCCCTCGAAGATCTGGATCTGGCGGACAATACTATCGTCGTCTTTTTCAGTGATAACGGGGGTCTGAATGGCGTCACCAACATGCCCGACCTGCGCGGGGCCAAAGGGCAGGAATATGAGGGCGGGATTCGCGAACCCCTGATCATGAAAGTGCCCGACATCACCACCCCCGGGAGCAGCAGCGAGGTACCGGTGATCAGCAACGATTTCCTCCCCACTCTGGCCTCCCTCGCCGGGATCGATATTGGCGATCTGGCCGATGAAATCGACGGGCTCGACATCACCCCGCTCCTCACCCAAAGTGGAACTCCGGATCGCGACACCCTCTATTGGCACTACCCGCACTATCACAATTTGGGCGGTCGTTTCTTCGGGAAAATTCGCAAGGGCGACTGGGTGCTCATCGAATACTTCGACGGTCGAGACACGGAACTCTACAACCTGGCCAACGATCCTCGAGAACAGAATAATCTGGCGGATACGGAACCCGCCAAACGCGACGAACTCCTAAACGACCTCGCCACCTGGCGCACCGAGGTCGGCGCACAAATGCCGGTTCCGCGATAGTTCAGCAACCGGAAAACTATGAAATCACCTTTCCGACAACTCCTAACTCTACTTTTCTTTATGATGGCTTCAACTCTCTTTATCGGAGCGGAGGAGAAACCGCACCCCAACATCATCGTGATCATGGCCGATGACGTGGGTTACGGCGATCTCTCCTGCTATGGCGCGGAGTCTATTGAAACACCGAACCTGGATCGACTCGCATCGGAGGGGGTGCGTTTTACCCGTGCCTACGCTCCGGCAGCCACCTGCACGCCCACGCGGTTCAGCTTTCTCACGGGGGAATATGCCTTCCGCACAGCAGGGACGGGGGTGGCCCGGCCGAACGCATCGGCCCTGGTTAAACCGGGGACACCGACGATTGCTTCCGTCCTGCGCGATGCCGGTTATGCCACGGCGGTCATCGGCAAGTGGCACCTGGGCTTGGGTGACGAGGACGGACCGGATTGGAACGGCGAGATCAAGCCGGGTCCTCTGGAGATCGGGTTCGATTACGCCTTCCTGATGCCCAGCACCAACGACCGCGTGCCACCGGTTTTTGTGGAGAACCATCACGTGGTGAACCTGGACCCCGAAGATCCGCTTTGGGTGGGCGATGACCGACCCTCGCCGGATCATCCTGATGCCCACACCCGGCCAGATCTCCTCCGGGTTCAACCCGCCGCCGGCGGTCACTCCGGCACCATCCACAACGGCATCAGCCGCATCGGCTACTTCACCGGCGGTCAATCCGCGACATGGAAGGATGAGGAACTTGCTGATGTGTGGGTCGAGAAATGCAACGCCTGGGTCGAGCAAAATCAAGAAAACCCTTTCTTCCTGTTCTTTGCCTCGCACGATATTCACACCCCGCGTATGCCGCACTCGCGGTTCCAAGGGAAAAGCGGCCTCGGGCCGCGCGGCGACGCCTTGCTGCAACTGGATTGGTGCGTCGGGGAGATCACGCAAACCCTGGAGCGCCTGGACCTGGCCGAAAACACCCTAATCATTTTCTGCTCGGATAACGGCCCGGTGATCCGGGATGGTTACCATGATGGCTCCGTTAAGGCCAATGGTGATCACCAGCCGGCGGGTCCTTATTCCGGCGGGAAATACAATGTTTACGAGGGCGGCACCCGCACCCCGTTCATCACACGTTGGCCCGGCACGATTGAGCCGGGTGAGAGCGATAAGCTGGTGAGCGTGCTGGACATTGTGGCCGGTGTCGCTCCCTTGGCCGGAGCCACGATCCCGGAGGGCGGCTGCGCCGACAGCCTGCCCCTGACCGATGTCCTCCTGGGGCGACCCGAAGCCAACGCACGCCCGGAACTGGTGCAGCACCGGGGACGCGGGCGCGATTATGGCATCGTCCAGGGAGATTGGAAGCTGCAACGCCATCCCTCCGGCAAGGTCATCGGCATGGATCTGATGGGCTACGGTCCGGGCGAACCCATTGAAGAAACCCTGCTGTTCAACCTCGCGGATGATCCGGGGGAAACCACCAACATCGCCGCTGATCACCCGGAAATCGTGAAACGTCTCAACGAAGAACTGGATGCTATTATTGCGGAATGAATCTCACGGAACCTCAAAAGCGACTCTTTGGAAACAGAATGTTCCCCCAACAATGACAACGCTCCAGCCACAACCCAAACTGCGGTTCACTGAGATTCTTGATGAACCGATCCTCGATGATCAATCCCCTGGCGCGGAGCACATCCGTTACGGTTACGAAGGGGGGCGCTCCCTCAAAGATGAACACGGCGTCTATCACATCTTCTGCGCGGAAGTTAGTTCCCCGCCGGTCGCGGTGGGAACGCATCTGGCGCATTGGAGATCCGAAGACGGGCTGAAATTTGAGCGGGTCTCCACGCTGTTCCAATCCTCGGGCGATTTCACCGGGCAGGACCCACGGGGCTCGCTCTACGCACCCATGCCGATTTTCGATCCGGAGACCGACGTGTGGAGGCTCTTTTACATCGCCTACCGCGCCGCGCCGGATACGGAGCTGGAGCGACGCCGCAATCATCACGGGCGCGTTATTCAAGCGGTTTCGCAAACACCGGGGATCGAAGGGCTCGCCGGACCTTACACTGACGAATCCGTGGCGATGGAACCGGGCCGCGAAGCAGACTGGTGGGAAGGCGTGCAGGGGACGGACTCTTTTTTCGCTTGGCCGCATGGCAACGGCTGGCTGGCATTTTACGGCTCCAACCTCAGCCAATATTGGAGCCCGGCACGGCCGAAGAAAAAATGGTATGGAGTCGGCCTGGCCCAGGCAGAAAACCTCACCGGACCTTGGCAACGGCTGACCGAGCGCAACCCCGTGCAGTTCAACATCCGATTCTGTGAGAACCCCATTGTCACCCCGCTCGATGACGGCGGATTCCTGGCCGTGTATGACGGCGGCAGTGATCAGTTCTGCTACGCCACCTCGCCCGATGGTTTGGAGTGGTCCCGCGAGCAACGCATCGATTGGGACGGGATGAAGCCCGACTGGTTCAAACACCCCCGCACCCCGCTGGGCCTCGTCCCCGAAGGCGGGAAGCGGTTCACCCTGTATTTCACCGCGTTCCATGAGGGCAAATTCATCGAGAAAGATCCCCACTGCCCTTGGCACAGCAATTTCGCCTGCGTGGGGCGGGCCAGGGTGATTGTAGAAATATAAGGGAAGTTAAAGACACCCCTAAATCTGTCCAACTCTTCCCGCCATTCTCAAATTGAGATCCACAACCGAGGCTTCGAGCAGAACGACGTTTTCAAGGAGTTCGGCCCCCACGCCACCTACGGCTTCGACTTCGCCGTCGGCAGCATTGAGGACCCGCAAGCTCGTGGTTATTGGCACGGCAACGCGTCGATTGAGGAAGATACCTCCGGCTTCGGCTCAATCGTGATTGAAGCCAGCGAATAATGTCCTCAAAGTGTCGGCCACATTGAGAAAATTATGCTTTATCCACAACAGAACACTCATCGCCGGGCTCAGCGCCTGGACGGATTTTGGAATTTTCAACCACAACGCACCGGGCAGTCCGCTTCGGGCTGGGAGGCGCAGCTTCCTGACCCCGTCCAACTTGCTGTGCCGGGTTCCTGGCATGAGCAACGGGAGGACCTCTTCAAGTTCTTTGGGCCGGGCTGGTATCAGCGCCGGGTACATCTGCCGTCGGAGTGGCAGGGGCAGAAGCTCTGGCTGCGGGTTGGCGCCGCGCATTACAAGACATGTGCCTGGCTGAATGGAGTCCTTCTCGGCGATTACGAAGGCGGTAGTTTGCCCAGTGAATATGATGCGACGGAGGCGGCAGAGTTCGGCGAGGACAATGTGCTGACCATTTGCGTGGACGGCGGGCTTGATCCCTGGGGGCTGCCGCCCGCCAAGGAAGGCGCGGACTCACGGGAGGAGCGCATCGGCTTCTTTAATCAGGATCCGCCGGTAACCTATGACTTCTATCCCTTTGCGGGCATTCACCGCAGCGTGTGGTTTTACACGACCAGCCGCAACCGGATTGAGGATGTTACGGTGATCACCACTTTGACGGAGAACCACGACGCGGCCACGGTTCACGTGATCGCCCAAGCTGTGGATTCCGAGGCGGTTGAGACGGTGACCGCACAGATCGAGGGACATGATTTTGCTTTGAACCATGAAAAAGCCACGGGAAACTTCCAGGGCGAGTTGGTCATCGATAATCCCCGACTCTGGGACGTTGGCCAGCCCGAGCTTTATGAAGTCACAGTGCGGCTGGAGAACGCGGGCGGCTCAAATGACAGCGTGACCGAGACCTTTGGCATCCGGGAGGTGCGCGTTGATGAAAAAGGCCTGCTGCTCAACGGTCGGCACGTTTACCTCACCGGCTTTGGCAAGCATGAAGACAGTGATTTCTACGGGCGCGGCTTTAACCCGGCCCTCGTCGTCCGCGACTACGAGATGCTGCGCTGGGTGGGAGCTAACTCCTTCCGCACCTCCCACTATCCATACGCGGAGGAGATCTATGATATGGCCGACCGTCAGGGCGTGCTGGTCATTGGCGAGACCCCCTTCGTGGGCATGAACGACCGCATGTTTACCCCGGAAGTTGAGGCCAAAGCGCTGCCCATGATTGAGCGCATGATTGCCCGCGATAAAAACCATCCCAGCGTCATCGCCTGGAGCCTAGCCAACGAACCTTACGTGAAAACCGACGCCGCGCTGGCTTTCTTCCAGGCCATGGCCCAAACCGCTCGCCGCTGCGATTCCACACGCCCCATCACCTATGTGGGCCATGTGGAAGTGGAAGACAATCGCGCAGTGCCGGACTACGATTTCTTTTGTCTGAACAAATACTACGGCTGGTATGTCGGCCACGGTAATATTGATGCCACTCTGCAGGGACTCAGTGACAAACTAGATGAATTCCATCAGGCCTTTGGTAAGCCCATGATGATTACCGAGTTCGGGGCCGATGCCGTGCCGGGCATGCACAGTTGGCCAGCTCAGCCCTTTTCGGAAGACTACCAGGCCGAGGTCGTCGAGAAACAGTGGGAAGTCATCCGGCAGAAAGATTACATCTTTGGCGTACACCTCTGGAACTTTGCCGACTTCAAGACCAGCCAGAAC
>CAYVUQ010000057.1:0-8610 GCA_964454915.1 uncultured Puniceicoccaceae bacterium | reverse complement strand
ACAACTTCATCGAGCGCGTCCCGGCGGTGGTCACGCGCCCGGTGGTCAACACCAAGGCCGTCCTCATCGTCCTGCTCGCCCTGCCCTTTTTCATTTTCTCGGCCAAGGAACTCGCCCCCCAGGAGGACCAGGGCGTGATCTTTTCCATCCTCTTCGGACCGCCGACCGGCACGCTCGAACAGACCCTGCTCTACTCCCAGGAGATTCCCGAACTCTACCGGCAGGTTCCGGAAACGGCCAACACCTTCACGATATCCTTTCCCGGTTCCGGCGTGCCCGGCCAGCCGTTGGCGGGCTTTTCCGGGCTGGTCACCAAGCCATGGAGCGAACGCGAACGCACCACTGACGAAATCCTCGCCGCGCTTCAGCCGCAGCTCGACAACATCGCCGGTCTGGAGGTGCGCGGCTCCACGCCCTCGCCGCTGCCGGGCGGCAGCCAGTTCCCCGTGCAGTTCGTGATCACCTCCACCGTCGAACCCATCGAAATCCTGCCAGTGGCCGACGAGCTGGTCAAGCGGGCCAACGAGAGCGGCAAGTTCATGTTCGCCTTCAGCGACCTCAAATTCGACCGCCCCCAGATCGAGGTGGACATCAACCGCGAACTAGCCGCCGACCTCGGCCTCGACATGAGCCGCATCGGCGGCAATCTGGGCTCGGGCTTCAGCGGTGCCTTCGTCAACCGCTTCAGCATCGACGGTCGCAGCTACAAGGTCGTCCCCCAGGTCACCCGCACCGCCCGGTTGACGGCCGACCAGCTCGGCGATCTCTACTTCTCCGCCGACGACGGATCGGTCTATCCCGCCTCCACCGTCCTGACCATCGACCAGACGGTGCAGCCGCGGGAGCTCAAACGCTTCCAACAGCTCAACTCGGCCATGATCCAGGGGGCACCCCTTCCCGGCACGACCCTCGACGACGCCCTGAATTACCTTGAGGAACAGGCCGCCGATGTCTTTCCCAGGGGTCGCGGCTTCGAGATCAACTACGCCGGCGAGTCCCGCCAACTCCGCACGGAACAGGGCAGCGGTGCCTACATCCTGCTCTTTTCGGTCCTTTTCATCTTCCTGGTCCTCGCGGCTCAGTTCGAAAGCTTCCGGGACCCCCTCATCATTCTCCTCGGTTCTGTGCCCCTCGCAGTGACCGGTTCCCTGCTGTTCACCTTCCTCGGCTTCACCAGCCTCAATATCTATTCCCAGGTCGGTCTGGTCACACTGGTCGGCCTGATTGCGAAGAACGGCATCCTGATCGTCGAGTTCGCCAACGAACTCCAGCGGCGCGGCAAGGCGAAACTGGAAGCGATCCAGGAAGCCGCCGAAATCCGGCTGCGCCCGATCCTCATGACGACCGGTGCAACCGTCTTCGGCCACATGCCCCTGGTCTTCGTCACCGGTGCCGGCGCGGCCGCCCGCAACAGCATCGGCCTGACCCTCGTCACTGGCATGGCCATCGGCACCCTCTTCACCCTCTTCGTCGTCCCCAGCCTCTACATGCTCATCGCCCGCAACCGGGAAGCCGAGAAAAACTGACCCGCCAGCCCACCGCGGCCCTCCGACTGTAGGGCCGGAGCTTATAGTAGCTCCGCGCCGCAGTGCGGCCGGGAACCCCGGTTGAATTCCTATTGTACCCAATCGTTCAGAGCAGCCTCAAGTTCCGCCGGAACCGCCAGTGCCTCCATCTCGGCGACCGTTTGGCCGGTCCGGCGGCGCACATGGACCGTGGTCAGCCGCCCCCGGGCCACCCGCTCTCCCCGTGAGCCGTTCTCGAGTTTGTACAGCGTGAAGCCGAACTCCACCGCCCGGACCTTGATCTCCGCCACGGTCAAAGCAATTTCTACTTCGTCGCCAAAAGCGAGCGGTGCCTTGAAATCGCACGAGGCCCGCACCCGCGGCCAACCGAGCACCTCCCCCTCGCGGCGGGACACCAAATCCGCGCCCAGATGACGGAAAAATGCGTCCTCGGCCAGTTCCATGTAGCGGAAATAGTTCGAGAAGTGGACGATCCCCGCCATGTCGGTCTCGGAGAAGGCCACCCGGTGGCGGACGGTGAATTCGCGTGTCATGGAGAGAAGCATGACCGGAAGAGGCCGGATTTTCAAAGTGCTTTCCGACATCCTTCCACTTGCATCGCGAGCGCGTATTGATTCGTTGCCCCCCATGACCGAAACCCAATCCATTGTCCTGGGAGGAGGCTGCTTCTGGTGCCTGGAAGCCGTCTTCCAAACCGCACCCGGAGTCCGGCAGGTGGTTCCGGGCTATGCGGGGGGCCACACACCCGACCCCGACTACGAATCCGTCTGCTCCGGTCGCACGGGGCATGCCGAAGTCGTTCGCATCGATTTCGATCCGCGAGAGACGACCCTGGAGTCCGTCCTGGACCTGTTCTGGCGATGCCACGACCCGACCACGCCCAACCGGCAGGGTGCCGATACGGGCACCCAATACCGCTCCATCGTTCTACCGACCGACGCGGCCCAGGAGAAAATCGTGCGCGAGTCGATGAGCCGCGCCTCTGGCCGTTTCGAAGATCCTCTGGTCACAGAGGTTGCGCGCCTCGAAACCTTTTATCCGGCGGAAGCGTATCACCAGGACTACTACAACAAGAATCCCATGGCACCCTACTGCCTCTTCGTTATCCGCCCGAAGCTCGAGAAAATCGCTTAGTAGCGATACTCCACCGTTTCCCCGTTGGCCATGGTCACGGACAAAGTGCCCCCGGCCGCTTCGACCACAAGCCCGGTGTAATCCTCTCCGTTGACCGGGGTGAGCGGAGGAAAGTACTCACCCTCCAGTTGGTCGTAACGGGCACGGTCAGCCCCCTCCTCCAACAGGTACTGCTGGCCGGCCGAAGCAACCTGCCGCAGGTTGTTCAAGACCGTCTTTTGCTGTGAGTTTTCCCTCACCTTCTGAAAGGCGGGGATGGCCATGGCGGCCGAGAGACCGGCCACCATAACCGTTGGCTGGAGGGTCAGGCTGGCGACGGTGGCGCGGTGCGAGGTGCCCAGATTGGCCGCCGCATAGAGTCCCTCCGGCCCGACCGTGGTCACCGAGGCAACCGGAGCGGGAAAGTCCGGGAAGAAGATGGCACTGAAGCGGTTGACGGCTTCAAGCGGCAGAGGTGTCGGGCTCGCGGTCATGGAACTCTCGAAGATGCCGCGGATCGGCTCGATAAAGCCGGGCGTGGCGTAGGTGAAACTCACGCCCTCGGGAGGCAGGAGATTCGCAGCCTCCTTGAAGGCGTCGGTATCCTTGAGCTTGCCCCCGTCCGCGAGACAGACATCGAGGAAAGAGCGGTCGGAAGCGATGAACATCCTGCCCGTCGTGGTGTCGGCCACCAGGAGAGGGGACAGGCTCCCGAACGGCGCGGGGGGCGGGGTGGTCGCGGTGATCTCGAACCCGTTGTCGGTCTCGGTCCACTCCAAATCCGACTGCCCCTCGACCGCCGGGCGCAAGGAAAGCAGGAGCTCGGTCGCACCATCAATGCCGAGAAGAAAACGGGTCTCGGGGAAGGAGATACCCGGAGCCACCTCCATCTGCTCGCCGCCATCGACGAACTCGATGATAACAATCGCGCGGTTGCCGAGGGAATCGATGATCTGGTTCGGAGTCCGGCCCCCGATTTCGGGGCGGGCCATGGTCAATTGCGAGGATATCGCGCCGCGCCCCAACGCACCGCCGAGAGCACCGGCCATTTCCAGCACCGTGTCGCGCAGAACCTGGGGGCGGTAGTCCGTTTCCCACACAAGATCAGCCGAAGCGGGCGCGAGGTCGAGGGAATCAAAGGGATGCGGGGCATCGCCGAAAACTCCAAACAGACCGGAGACGCCATCAGGGAAAAAGAGGATGGTGCGGTTGTGGAAAAGACCGTTATCGAGCTGGACGGAACTCAATCCCACCGCGTCCATCCCGGAAAGACCCGCCGCGTCGAGGAATTTGGCGAAATTCAAGGGAAGGGGCGGCATATCGGGGTTCGACTCCTTGAACGCGGCCACCGCTTCGTCGAGCAACCCCGCCAGTCGCTCGGCCTCGCCGGTCAGGTCCATGTAGGCGTAGAAGACACCGCCCAGATCGAGGAACTCCGACACCCGGTCGAACTGCGGTGCGCGCTGGTCGGGCGGAACAAGGCCGACCGGGCCGCTCGGGCGCTCGCACGCGGCAAGCAGGAAAAAGACGGGAAGGAAGAGGAACAATCGCAGGGTTTTCATCGACTGCGGATCATGGAGGACTTTCCCAAGCCCGGCAACGGCAAAACCCGGCGTCGCGATCCCACCTCAGTACTGGATGTTCGGGAAGTCGGTTTCCACCAGACCTTCGCGCGGTTCGAAGAAGATCGTGGTGAAGAGACCACCGCGCAGCTCCTGGTAACTCGGGGTCTTGTTGTAACCGATCTCCGCACCAAACGCCCAGTGGCGGGTCAGGAACATCAGTCCCTGCAAGTTCGAAATCAGAATGCCCGTGCTGTCGCTGGTCCCCTCGTAGTCACGACCGTCGGGTGCCAACGGAAAATACGGCGCGGCCTGCTGTTTGTTCGCCTGGCCACCGAAACCGACCTCTCCCTTGAAGAGATAATCAAGGCCTTCCTCGGTCATGAACTGGAGATTGAGAAGGCCCTGGATAAGATACTCGGGACTGAAATACCCGCCGTGTCCATAAGTGAAGAAACTGAGGTTTTCGTCGTAGGCGTAGAAGGTGATCGACGGACCGAAGTTAATGTAGTGGAAATCGTCCGGCTTGAAGGTCCGGCTGAGTGCCATGTCGAAGCGGAACTTTGTGTTGTCGGCGACGTTCTCACCAGTCAGCTGGGCCGCTTCGAGGAAGCCGTAGAGATTCAGATTCTCATGGAAGGAATGGAAAATGGAAATGTGCATGCCGGTCTCGATCACCCGCCCCCACTCCAGCGAGGTGTAGGGGTCGCGCATACCGGTGTAGCTCAGCAGCGACTCGGTCACCGGCTCACGGTAAACCTCCAGTCCCCAGGTACCGGAGTCGTACAGACTGTTGAATCCGGCCCGCCCGACGAACTCGCTGCTCACCTGACCGCCGAGAGGGGTCATGCCAAGCTCCACAAATGGGGAAAGCCAGTCTTCCCGGTAGTAACCGACACGCGGCTCGATCATGCCGTTGTAAGAGGTCTTGGGGGCGATGACGTATCCGGGGTTCGGCTGGTTGGGCTGGAGGCCGATCAGAGCAAAATCCGGCAGGTTTCCGGCGTCGAGATTCACGAGTCCCACGCTCACGTCGAAGCGATTGATCGAATCGTCGAAGACCGTTCCGGTAATCTTCGGACCGTAGGCGGCACTCAATTCGCTCAGACCGGGGTCGCCATCGCGGGCGACAAACTCCGCCGATGCAGTCACCTTGGGTGCGGAGATGTTCTCAATAAGCGGCTGGTTGACGTCCTCCGTGCGCGGCGAGACCTGCTCCGCCTTGAGATAGAGACGCCGGTCGTAATAACGGTTGCTGGTGTACAGAGCGTAAATGTCGCCGAGCGGACCGCCGTATTCATCGACGAGCCTCTGGATGCGGTCCCAGTTGCGCCCGCGTGAAAGTGCCGCGTACAGACCGACCGCCGAGACCCGGTCACGTTCGGTGCGGTAAAGGTCGAGGAAAAGCCCGGCCGACTTCTCCAATTCGCCCTCGTGGTAGAAACTCCACGCCTCGAGTAGCTTCTCCCCCCGGGTGAGGGGGCGGAACTGCTCGATGCGCCGCAGATTCTCCAGGGTATCTCTCCACCGCTCGGCCTTGAAAGACGAAATCGCACGGGTCATGTAGATGTCCCCCAGGATGTTGTCCATGCCGGGGTAGTCGTTCAACTTCCACCGGGCCACCGCTTCGGCCTGCTGCAGGTAACCCTCGTTGTACAGGGAAAGCGCAAGCCCGTAGGCCGATTCGTTGAAGTTCTCGTCCCAACGCAACGCCTGCTCAAACCACTCGATGGCCTTCGGGTAGTTGCCGTCGGTGTAATACGACCACCCAAGCGCACCCGCCATGCCGACGTCCTGGTTTTCCAGGACCCACGGTTCCAGCTCGGCGTAATTCTTGTCCGCGAGCAGCTGACCGGGATCGAAGCCGTCCTCGGCCACATTCGTCTCCTGCGCCAGACCGGTTTGCGTGTCACTGAAGACAATGGTCGGCGCACCGGGTGTTTCGATCGGCTCGGCCACCGGCTGGGGTGCCGGAAGAAGGACCTGGGTGGGGATACCCTGCTGGCCGAGCGGCTGGGTGCGTGCACCGCGGGTCGGGACCACGGTCTGCGGCGGTGCCGATCGGCCCGGAGCGGGCTCGGGGAGGAAATAGGGAACCTGCCCTCCCCCGTCGTCAGTCCCGGTTGTATCCGGAGCCCGCCGGGGTGCTGGCATTGGCTCTTCCGTGACCAGAATCTCTTCCATCGAGGTCGGGAAGAGGCCCTGCTCCTCGTATCCCTCCTGGGCCTGCGACACCGCCGGGAGAAAGACAGCGATTACGGGCACGACCAGTCGGAACGGGGAGACGTTGGAAAAGTTCATCGGATTCGTTTAGCGCGGTGTTTACACGAAGACTAGGGACGTGGCAATTCCGAATAACGGCGGAACTCCTTCTCCGCCAGATTGGAGAGCAACGTCAGGCAGGCGGAATAGTATGAGGTGAACGAGTCCGTCACCGGGCCGGGATCCGGTATCTTTCCCGGATCAATCAAATGGTAGATCGCCACGATCCCCGGCATCACCGTGTACTCGCCCCCTTCACCCGTTTCAAGGTTCACAACATCCGGGAGCTGAAAGACCCCGGGACCGTGCGAAGCCCACCGGGTAAAAGGTCCGAAAAGCTCTTCTCCCTGCTCTCCGGCCCAGTGGAGATAGAGCGGGATTCGGACGGCGTTGTATCCGAAGACCGGCTCGAACCCCGACGGAAGAGAGAGGCTGCCATCGTTGCCGACGAGCAACCAGTCGGGCGGGAGGTCCCACTCGCCGAAACGGGCGTCCCTCACGAGCCGCAGGCCCGACAGGAAGAGATCGTCCCATACGTGGGACGGATCGATTCGCCGGAGATCCAGCAAAGCAGGAAAGACCCAATAACTGAGGTTGACCACCAGACCATCGGTCCGCGCGAATCCGGCACCGCCCGGCTTCAGCAAAAGACCCCGGGGAGAATCGACCACCATGCGCGTGCGGATCGCCCGCGTTATTCCCCTGGCCGCCTCCAGATGCTTGTCATTGCGCCACATTTCGCCCGCACGCTGCAGAGCCCAGGCGATGAGCAGATCGCCATCCGTAGCGTTGTTCGGATCCGTGATCGGATTGGTTTCCTGCGAAGGATCCCACTTCCAGGCGAAAAGGCCGTCTTCGCGCACCCCGAGATTCTCACGGGTCCATTTCCAAAGGACTGAAAAGGTGGACAGGTCCCGGTTTTCAGCCGCCAACAGCATGCCATACCCCTGTCCCTCTGAATGGGAGATACCTCCGTTGGCATCATCAATGACCCTTCCATCAGCGGTGATGTAGGCATCCTTGAAAGCAGCCCACTCCGCTTTCCCCGACGCACGCGCGGGCAACCCGAACCCCTGGAACCCGGTCCGCGCGGGAAGAAGGGAACACAAAAAACAAAAACCGCAAAACACGGCGAGAACGCGAATCGGAGGAAAAAGAATCATTCCTTGCGGCGTTGGGCGATGGTGCGGTCCATGTGTTTGAGAACCAGCAGGGTCATGAGCACAAAGACAAGAAAGACCACCGCTGCGAACATGTACCAAATCCGCAGCGATACGCCGTAGCCAAGCGGAACCGGCACGATCGTGTCCCGGAAGGAAACTTCACTGAAAGTTTGCTCCGGTTGAAAATCACGAACGCTGTTGGGGGTGTCGTTCCAGGAAAAGAGGAACCCCGATATCTGGGACCAGTACGGCAACCGGACCAACTGCCGGACGCGTTCCAGAAGCAACTCGTCGTTTCGGGCTGTCACCACCAGCACCCAACGCCCCTCCCCGCCCGGCGACGGGAAAGAGGTCAACACCGCACGAGGTCCGATCGATCCGGAGGTCCGTTCGCCTGAATCGCCGGGGGACTCGCCCTCCTCCGCCGGTTCATTGACCTGTATCTTCACGAACTCATCGCGCAGACCGGAAAAAAAGCGTTCGATGGCGGTGGGCTCGCGTTCCTCCTGCGCATAATACTCCTCATCGTCCTTGCTCGAACCCAATTCGGAAAAACTCGCCTCGGGAATTCGTTCGCGGAGCGTCGTCGGAATGCGCGACTGGCTGCCGATCACGATCAGGTGGCGGTCCGGATTGGCGTAGGTGAAGCTGACCTCCGCACCGTAGAGGAACGTGTTCGAAACCTGTGAGAGTTTCGCAATCATCATCCACGCCGCACAAACCGTCTCTTCCCGGTTATCCGTCAAAAGGAAACTGATTTCGGAGCCATCCGGCTGGCCCACGAAAGGATAGAGGGTACGGCTGGTGAGTTTCAGGTCCGGCAGGCGGGCACCTCGCGGGACCTTGGGAATCTCTATAGTCGAATCGGTAAAAATCAGGAGATCATTCGCCGGTCCCGCCCTGGGGCCGATGGTGAAGTCCGAGCCTCCGCCGGAAACCGTTTACAATTCCAGCATATACCGCCCCGAAAGCACCGACCCGTGG
>CAYVUQ010000056.1:5965-8764 GCA_964454915.1 uncultured Puniceicoccaceae bacterium | reverse complement strand
GGTCGGCCCAGTCCATCAGTCGCGAGAAGGTCTCCGCACCGACGACCAGGGCGGCTCGCTTTTCGTGGTCAGGGAGCTTTCCGTGGGTGGAAATCCACCCCCCCTTTTCGCGGACGTGTGAGCAGAACGGCCCATGGGCCGCACCGTTCCGATTATTCGGAGTTTGTTCTCTCAACCCGAGCCGACAAGCTCGTTCTCATGCCCGAAATCCTTGTCCAGCACACACCCTTCGCCAGAGCCGGTTCGTTCATGACCTTCAGCGTTCTCCCTCCCGCATGGGGCCATGAGGGGCTGATCCTGCGAACGATGCACCGGAGACGCTTCCACGAAACGTTCAAGATCAGGCTCCTCCGCGACGGAGAACCCGTTTCCTACTCGGTGCGGGCCACCCCCACGCTTTGCACCCTGACCCCCGACGACGGCGGCCAGGGCCAGGTGGAGATCTGCCTGCCCGAGGACGAAACCGCCCGCTTCCGGGCGACTGGCGGACTGTCGGTGAAGGTGGTCTCCATAATCGAGGGCAAGGCTATCTACGCCTTTCGGATCGGGGAGCACACGTATAACGTCAACAGCAGCGGCAACGGAATCCAATACCGGGTCTTCCCCCACACCGGAGGATGTGAGGTGGACATGCCGGTCCACATCGGCGACCACCAGCGCACCCAGAAAAAGACTGCACCGAAACCTGCACCGAAGCCCGAACTCCCCCTCGAAATGCGGTTCACCCCGGACAAGCGGGGGGTGATCGAATTCTCGCTCCAGGAGTACATGATGACACCGCCTCCGGTTTCTTCCCCTGAGTGGTCCTTCGAGGAATGTCTCAAAGCCGCCGGGAAACACTGGGCCGACTGGGAGGCCACCACTCCCGATGTCGCTGCGGAATTCGGCGAAGCCGCCGTCATCGCCTCGCACGTCAACTACGCCTCGACCGTCGGTGCCTGGGGTTTTCTGAAGAAGCCCACCACCTTGATGAGCCGCAACTGGATGACCAGCTGCTGGAGCTGGGACCATTGTTTCAACGCCATTGCCTACGCGCATGGAAATCCGGATGCCGCATGGGACCAGCTCAACGTCCACTTCCACCTCCAGGAACCCGGCGGCTGCCTGCCCGACGGCGTCAACGCGGAGAACTGCGGATGGAACTTCTGCAAACCTCCCATCCACGGCTGGGCTCTTTCCCTGATGGAAAGAGCCAACCCCGACTTGCTCACCAATGAACGCCTCCGCGAGTTCTATCCGAAACTCGCCCGATGGACCGAATGGTGGTTCAACGTCCGGGACGCCGACGGGGACGGGCTGCCCGAATATCGCCACGGCAACGATTCGGGCTGGGACAACTCCACGGCTTTCGATGTCGGCTTTCCGAATTGTGCGCCCGATTTGCAGGGACACCTTGTCACGCAAATGGACCAGCTTGCCCGCATGGCCGACAGGCTTGGGTTCGGGGCTGAAGCCGCCTGCTGGAGAGACCGGCGGGACCGCCATGTGGAGCGCACAATCGAACGCCTTTGGGACGACGAAGCCGGACAGTTCCGCGCTTTCCAGGCCTTTAGCGGTGCCCGCGAGGAGACCGGAAACAGCCTGCTGAACCACATGATCATCGTCATGGGCGAACACCTGCCGCAACCCTACCGGGACAAGGTGGCGGAGTTTCTCGCGCCCGACGGCCCGTTCGTCACCGCTCACGGCCCGGCTACCGAGGCACCGGCCAGCCCCAAGTATCTGGAGAGCGGATACTGGCGCGGGCCGATCTGGCCGTCGGAAAGCGTGCTCTTGATCGACGGTCTCTGGCGGGGGGGCTACGCCGACCAGGCGACCGAAATCGCCCGCCGCTACTGCTCCATGGCCGCCGAATCCATGACCTTCGCGGAGAACTACGATCCCCTCAGCGGAGAACCTCTCTGCGACAAGGCCTACACCTGGGGATCCAGCGGATTTTTGATTCTCGCCAACTGGCTGAAGACCCGAAATTGATTCGTCCCATGGCACGAGGACTTCGCTTCTCCCAAATTGGACACGAAGACTGGATCGCGCACAGCGCAGCATGGCTCTCCGCGATGGCACGCTTTCCCACGAAATAGAGAACATGGACAATCAACTCGCCCGATACCTGGATGCCGCCGTGCTCAAGCCCGAAACCACCCAGGACGAAATGATAGCTGCCGTGAAGGCCTGCATCGCCCTCAAGGTATGGAGCGTCTGCGTGCGCCCCTGCGACATGGAACCTGCCAAAACCCTCTGCAAAGACACCGATACCAGGGTCTGCGTCGTCCTCGGATTCCCCCACGGGTGCGGCCTCTCCGCATCGAAAGCCGACGAGGCGCACCGCTACATCGAAGCGGGGGTGGAGGAGATCGATATGGTGGCCAACTACGGTTGGGCCAGGTCGGGCGAATGGGATAAAGTTCTGGAGGACATCGCCGGAGTCGTCGCGGTCTGCAAGCCCGCAGGCGTGCCGTTGAAAGTGATCTTCGAAACGTCCCAACTCGTAGCCGACCAGATCGAACGACTCACCGGGATCTGTATCGAAGCCGGTGCCGATTTCGTCAAGACCTCCACGGGCTTCAGCGGCGAAGGAGCGAAAGACGACGATGTCCGGCTGATGCTGGAAACCGCTGCCGGACGGATCAAGGTCAAGGCTTCGGGAGGGATACGGGATGCAGAACGGGCGCAGATGTTCGTGGACATGGGCGTCCACCGCCTCGGCGTAAACTGGTCGTCCTGCGAGGCGATATGTTCGGGCGGTGCATCCACGTCTTCAGGGACTTACTGAGGAGCCCGAACATCTAACGACAACGA
>CAYVUQ010000056.1:0-5955 GCA_964454915.1 uncultured Puniceicoccaceae bacterium | reverse complement strand
ACAACGAGCAACAAAAGATCCGAGGCATGAAGACCCGCATCACAGTCATCGGAAGTGCCAACATTGATTTGATCATGCAGGCCCCCTCACCTCCCTGCAGTCGGCGAAACGGTCACCGATTGCTCCTTCCTGAAAACCTTCAGGGGGAAAGGGGCCAATCAGGCAGTCGCAGCCACCCGCGCCGGAGGTCCCGTTACTTTCAATTGGTGCAGGCGGCGGGACCTCAAACCGCTTAACGCCTGGTCCATAATGATTGAGAACATGAGCAGCGTGACCGATCCAAACGCCTTCGCCGAAGACCGGGCCCGGCTCGCCTCGGCCTACGAAGCGGCGGGGCTCTGGAAAGGCTAATCCAAAAACGCACCCACCACCCGCACGAACCCCTCCCGGTCCTCCACATGGAGGTTGTGTCCCGCTTCCGGCAGGCACACGGCACGTACGTCCGCGAAAAAATTCCCCGCCACCTCCAGATCCGCAGGTCGCACGAAATCCGAACGGTCACCGTACACCAGCAAGACCGGAACCCTCAGTAGTTTTCCCTCCTCCACGGAAAGAGCCGCCAGGTGCCGAAGGTTCCGCCGCAGCCCCTCCAGATTGGCCTTCCAGCGGAATCCCCCGGCAGCACCCCTGTCCAGATTGGTGAGCAGGAATTGTCTCAGCCCCCAGTCCGGTACCGCTTCGGCAAGTGCCCGGTCGGCAGCCTTCCGATCAGGAAGCGAAGGAAGATCCAGAGAGAGCATCGCATCAAGATCGGAGAGATGGTGCGGGTCATAAACCCGGGGGAAAATGTCCGCCAGAACCAATCGACGGACCAGGTCGGGGCGATCCGAGGCGATCCGCATGGCCACCTTTCCGCCGAGACTGTGCCCGAGCCAGTCCGCCTTTTGCAGACCCTGCTCGTCGGCCCACGCCACGATCCGACCCGACATCTCCGCGAAACTGGAATCTACGGTCCATTCCGAGTCGCCGTGGTCCGGTACATCGAGAGCAAGCACTGTCCGGTTCCGACCCAGATCGCGGCCCGCCGACAACCAGTTGCGGGACGAACCCAGCAACCCGTGCAGAATCACCAGCGGCACCCCCCCTTCTTCCGAAAGCGTACGTGCGTGGATCATCGGTGCCGCAACATCTTCGTTCCCAGGGAGGCTCTCCGGGTCTCAATCCACGAACTCCCCGTCCTGCATCGAGAGAGTTTCGTCGCAGAGTTTGGCGAGGTTTTGGTTGTGGGTGACCATCAGGACCGCCTGTCCGTGTTCGTGGCAGAGTTTGCGCAGAAGATCGAAGACCATGGTCGAGTTCTTCACGTCGAGATTCCCGGTGGGTTCGTCGGCGAAAATCACGGCGGGCTCGTTCGCAAGAGCACGGGCGACCGCCACACGCTGCTGCTCTCCCCCGGAAAGCTGGTTGGCGAGGCGCTCGGTCTTGGAACCCAGGCCGACCTCTTCGAGCAGCCCCCTGGCACGGTCCCGCATCTCCTGTTCCGACAACAGCTCCCGCTTGCGCATCGGGAGCATGAGATTCTCCAAAGCGGTGAACTCGGCGAGGAGGAAGTGAAACTGGAAAACAAACCCGATGGAGGAATTGCGCACAGCGGTCCGCTCGACATCGCTCGCCTTGCCCATGTCCCTGCCGCCGACCCAAATCTCGCCTTCGTCCTGGCGGTCGAGCAATCCGAGAAGGTACATCAACGTGCTCTTCCCGCACCCCGACGGCCCGACGATGGAATACATCCTCCCGGGAAACAAATCGAGACCGACCCCGCGGAGGACGTGCACCCGCGCCTCGCCCCTGCCGAGATACTTGTGGATATTCTCGCAACGCAGCACCGGCTCATGCGCCGTCGCCTGCCATGATCCGGCTTCGTTCTGATCCATACCTTCCATGACTCAGCCGCTGGTCCCCCTGATGATGTCGCCCGGCTCCAGACGGGCGGCCCGGCGGGCTGGAATGTACGAGGCCACCATCACGATCACCGAAGCGATTACCGCCGCGGTCGCGTAGTGGGTCCAGTCCCAATGGACGACAAAATGGTCGGTCGCGAAAATCCCGCGGATGCGGATCGGCAACCTCGAAATCGCATACGTGCAAGCAGCGGCCAGCGAGCACCCGATGAGAACCCCCAGCCCGAGAATCGTGAAACCCTGCCAAAGGAAGATGCGGCTCACATCCTTGCGGCGGTAACCCATGGACCGCAAAATGGCGATTTCCTTGGTCTTCTCCATCACGATCATCACAAGCGTATTGAACATTCCCAAACCCGAAATGAGGATGATGGTCGAAACGGTGATGCCGGAAGAAACCCGCAGTGCGCGGAAAACCTGCAACCACGTCTTCTCCCGCTGCTGCCAGCTCATCGTCCCGTGCCAGACCACCCGTTCGATCCGGTCGGCCACCTCCGGTGCCCGTTCGTGGTCGAGAAGCGTCGCCTGGATGTAGGACACGCCGAAAGGCTTCTTCAAAAGGGTCCGCGCCGCTGCCAAATGGAGAAATACCCTCTCCTTGTCCACCTGCTCGATCCCTGTCTCATAGATCGCGGACACCCGGAAACGGAGATTCTGGCCAGCGGCTTCCAGAAGAACCGGATCACCCACATCGAGCATCAGCCTCCGGGCCAGACGTGAACCGACCATAATGCCGTACGGGTTGTCACGGAAACTGTCGAGGTCGCCGTAGAGAATCTGGTGCTCGAGGTCCGAAACATTCAGAAACCGATCCAAAACGATCCCATAGGGCTTGCAGTACATCTGGCGGAAATTCCCCTTCAGCTCCGCCGACCCCCGGAGAACCTCAGCTACTGACACCACCTCTCGGAACCGCAGCATCGCGTCCATGATTTTCTCCGGATGCTCGACCCCCTCGACGTAGTCCACCCCGTCCTCCATCGAAATCGCAAAACCGGACCCGCCCTCGACCTCCATCGAGCGCATCGTCTGCTGGATACGGTCCTCCACCCGCAGCGCACCGTTCACGCCGAGCATGGTGCGGATGAAAAACTGCTCGAAACCGGAAGTCTGCGCCTGTGTCACGACAAAAAAAGCCACCCCGAAAACGATCCCGGCCAGGCTCATCAGCATCGAACGTTTCCGGGAAAGGAGGAAACGAACCGCAATGAGGAAATTCGTCGAACCGCGCATCACAACCGCCCGTGCGGCGTCCTCACTCCGCTTCTCCCGGTCGGACCACGGTGACCGTATCCCCGTCGCGGAAACGGTCGATCTCGTCGGCAATCACGGTTTCCCCCACTTCGACCCCCTCGAGGATTTCGGCCTGATTCAATCCGAGGAACCCGCTGCGCACACGCCGCAGCTCCACCTGGCCGTCCTCTACCACGAAAACAAACTGGCCGAAGAGAGAGCGGCGGGGCACCAGCAAGGTGTCTTCGCGCCGATTCTTGATGATACTGACCTCCCCGGTCAGGCCCGAGCGCAGCATCTCCTTCCCCTCCTCGAGCTCGAGAAAAACCGTGTACTGCTGGGTTTCCGGATCGGCGTTGGGCAGGACTTTTTCGACGTGGGCGGGGAAGAGACGGTCCCCGAAAGCCAGAAACCGGATACTCGCATCGTGCCCCACCTCGATCCCGGCAAAGTTCTCCTCGTTGATCTTGGCCTCGACCAAAAGCTCGTCGCTGTAGAGCTGGGCCACCGATGTCCGCACCCCCACCAGCTCACCCGGCCAGGCGAAGATACGGGTGATGATCCCCGATGACGGTGCCGTCAGCGTAGTCTTTTCCAGGGTCCGCTGCCACTCCTTGAGCTGGATCTCCATCTGCCGAAGCTGGTTTTCGTCGGAGATGCGTTGCTCTTCCTGCTTTTCCAGGAAAAGCTCGTAGGACTCCCGCTCCCGGTCGATTTCCAATTGTGAGAGACTCCCCTCGCGGAAACGCCTTTCCGCATCCTCCAGGTCCTCCTTTTTCTGCCGCAGGGCGACCTCCTCGTTCTTGCGAAGCTCGAACTTCTGCTTGAAAGCCTCGTAGTTCGCCTTGAACGACTCGTATTGCAGCCGCAGGTCCGTCGGATCGATCTTGATCAGAAACTCGCCCTTCTCCACCCGGCGGCCGAGCTCGAGCGAGCTTTCCAGAATCCTGCCGCTGACCTCTGCGGTGAGGGTGACGCTGTAGGCGGGATTGACGGTCAGACTCCCGGGAACCGCGTCGAGGGCCAGGCCACGGCGAACCTCTTCCACCACTGCCTCGGGCCGGAGGCCGGTCACGAAAAACCACAGCGCACCACCGAGAAGGGCGACCGGAAGGATGACTTTAAAGAATACGGATACGAGGGTCTTCAATTTTTTGGTCTGTTCGAATTTGCTTTCGGAACGGGAAGACAACCGCAACGGCCATCCCGTTCAAACTTCGAGCGGATGCCGGCCTTCTCAGACTTCGGTTTCGTCGAACTCGAGATAGTCCACCGCGCGGTCCGCGTTGAGGATGACCAGATAGTCGGAAATCGCCCGGAGAAGCTCGGCACGCGCCAGGTGAAGGGCGTATTCCTTCGCGTAATATTCGGCCTGGGTGGTGCGGAACTCGTTGGCCGACACCAGCCCGTCGCTGAATTCCGACTTGATGCGGGAGTAGATGCGCGAATCGAGTTCGAAACGGCGCTCCGCCAGTCGCTGTTTGCGGATCATCGCAAAAAGATCGTTCTCCAACTCGGTCCGTTCCTCTTCCAGTACCTCGATGTTCGTGCGGATCTGGCTCTCCAGCCTGCGCTTCTCCAACAGGTTGATCCGGCGGCTGGCCTGGGTCGCGAAACCGTCGAAAACGTTCCAACTGACCGAAAGACCGGCGAACCAGCGGATCGTCTCGACATCGTTCTGAGCCGCCGTGTTCACCGGTGCCTGGCTCACACTGGCACTGAAACTCACGTTGGGACGCTGCTGCGACTTGATGATCGTCTCGTCAAGGACGATCTTGTCCATCGTGTTGCGGTTGAGCTGGAGATTGAATGTCTGCTCGACCCATAGCGGGCCGACCGCATCGCCGCGCAAACGGCTCTCCAGTTCGTCGAGATCAATCGGAGCGACGCCGGAAGGGATCCGGGGAAGCTCCTCCGCCCCGCTGATCCGTTTGAAAGAGGCAAGAGTCTCGTCGCGCTCGTCCTCCAACTCTCCAATCTCAATCAGAGAGTTGTCCAACTCGATCTGGAAAGAAAGATACTCCTCTTCCGAAAGACGCCCCACCCGGTAGTCGGACTCCCGGCGGGCGAGTTGGGTCTCCAGATTCGAGCGGCGCAAACGGACGTTCCGCAGGCGCATCTCGTTGAGAATCAGGGCCAGATACTCGTCCCTCAAACTCTGCACCGTCGTCTGGAAGCGCTCCTTGGTCAGAAGAAGACTGTTTTCAAAATCGATCTCGCCCTTTTCAACACCGGCCGAGACCGCACCCCAGAAGTACAGAGGACGGTTCACCCCCACCGAGACCGAACCGGACAAACTCCCGTCATTGTCCTCGCCCTGGCGCTGGACAAAGCGGTAACCAAGATTACCCCCGATGCCCAGGCTCGGATAATGCCGTGAACGGGCAATCCGCAGCCGCTGCTGGGCAACCTCCCGGTCGATCCCTACGCGCACGAGTTCCGGCGACCGCTTCCCGGCCTGCTCGAGGATAGCCTTCAGCCCGGGGTAGTAGTCCTCCGGCAGGGGGAGATCCACCATCTTGAGAGTCGATCCCTCGGCCACCGCCACCGACTCCCGGGCCGAAAGCGGAAAAGCGACCGCCAAGGCCGCCGATGTGAAAAGAACAGCTTGGGAAATGAGTCGGAAAACCGTCATGACCAAAGAGAAAAAACACCGGTGAACGGGTCTTCAACCAAAATCGGCACTGACGATTTGATCGAAACCATCCACCGGCAGTTCTGCACCCGGACCGGGGCAAATATTTTAACGATCGGGAAAAGAAATGTCGCGGTACGGGCCAGGGGGGGGATGTTAGACGGAGGAATTGTAGGGGGGGGGTAG
>CAYVUQ010000055.1:1685-8790 GCA_964454915.1 uncultured Puniceicoccaceae bacterium | reverse complement strand
GTCCGGTCCAGGGCGCGGAGGAGAGCCCGCCTCGGGTTGGGTCTTCCGTCGGGGTTGTGTTCGTAGAGATAGGCCCCTTCGGCCTCCCAGTCTTCGTGGAAACCGAGGGCGCCACCGAAGCTCCACCCGCCGCGAGCCAGGAAGGTGCGGTGCGCCCGGCTTTCGGGGGCGGTGAGTGCCTTGTAGTCGCGGTTGAGGTCGATGCCGTCGGCCGTTTCGCGGGTACCACGCACCAGGCCGGTCGGATTCACCACGGGCGCAAGAAACCAGCCGAACCATCGGTCGAAGGCATCGCTGCGAAGGGTCTCGAGGATGCCGAGGGGGCCTGCGGGCTCATCTCCGTGCACTCCAGCGGAAACGTACAGCATGGGGCCACCGCCGCCTTCGCGGCGCAGAACGGGGAGGGAAAACGGCTCGATCCGGGCAAACTCCTCGACCTCGAATCCCGAAACAGCAGCAAGCGACCGGGCTTCGTCGAGGTAATCGGATACCGAGAACAGGTCCTCCGCACGAACGTCGCTCCGCCCCTTCTCCCGCGAACCACTCATCGGGACGCTTTCTCCAGAGCCTGCTCAAGGTCGGCCAACAGGTCCTCGGGGGCCTCGACTCCGGGCGAGAGACGGACCAGCTCGGGAAGGAGGCCTGCGGTTGCCTTTTCCGATTCGTCCATGGACGCATGGCTCATCGAATACGGAAGCTCGATCAACGACTCCACACCACCGAGGCTCACCGCGAGCTGGAAAACCCGGACCGACTGGACGAAACGCACCGGATCGACTTTCGCCGGGTCCAACTCCGCCGCAAGCATGGCACCGGGGCCGAGCTGCTGCCTGGTCACGACCGCACGCCCGGGAAAGTCCTCGAACCCGGGGAAGTGGACGGCCCGGACCTCCGGGCGGTTGCGCAGGAAAGCGGCCACGCGCTCCGCATTGGCCTGGTGGACACGCATCCGCGGCCCGAGGGTCTTTATACCGCGAAGGACGAGCCAGGCGTCGAATGGTGCCTGACCGAGACCGACTGATGAGACGATGAATTCGATCTCCTCGGCGAAGGTCTCGTCGCGGCAAACCACGGCACCCCCCACCACGTCGCTGTGGCCGTTGAGATATTTGGTGGTCGAATGGACCACGATGTCAGCACCGTGCTCAAACGGGCGCTGGAGAACCGGGGTCAGAAAGGTGTTGTCCACAACGGAAATGAGTTTCTTTTCCCGGGCGATGCCGGTCACTTCGCCGAGATCGACGACCCGCATCATGGGATTGGTCGGGGTCTCGATCCAGATCATCCGGGTCGCGGGCGTAAGTGCGGCACGGATCGCCGCAGGGTCCTCCATGGCGACGAACGAGAAGGAAACGCCGAACCTTTCCAGAATCCGTCGGAACAGACGGATCGTTCCCGCGTAGGCGTCCCGACCGCAGACCACATGGTCCCCCGCCTTGAGGAGAAAGAGAACCGCCTGCACGGCAGCCATCCCGCTAACCGTGGCCCAGGCCCGGTGCCCGCCCTCCAGTTCCGCGAGATTGCGCTGGAGTGCCTCGCGCGTGGGATGGTCGCAACGACCGTAATTGAAACGCGGCGGTTCGCCGGGCTGCGGAAAAGCGAAGGTCGAAGCCGGATAGACAGGCGTGGTGACGGAACCAAAGGTCTTGTCGGCATACACTCCGGCATGGACGGCGCGGGTGTCGAGATGAGTGAGAGGGTCTGGCATGGTCCGGGCTTTCTAGCCGGGGTCGCCCGCCGACCGCAAGCGAACTACTTCAGCGAAAAACCGGCGGGAACGGTCACGTTCTTCGGAACGACCAGAATGCCGTCGCGGATGATGATGCCGTCTTTGGCGAACATCTCGGGCAGCCCGCCGGGGTCGAGGCAGGCCCCGTCGCCGATGCGGGCGTTCTTGTCGATGATCGCATTGCGGATCACACAATTGCGGCCCACTCCCACCGGCACGTCGGAGGACGGGGTTTCGCCACGGGTCTCCCCTCTTTGGTCAAATTCGAAATAGTCCGCTCCCATCATGACCACATTCTCGAGGTCCGCACCTTCACGGATCATGGAGCGGATGCCGACCATCGTCCGGTTGAGGGTGCAATGGGAGAGAATGCAACCGTCGGCGAGGACGACGCGGTCCAGGGAAGCTCCGTTGACTTTGGAGGCGGGGAGAAACCGGGCGCGGGAGTAAATCCTGTTGTCCTGGTCGAAAAAATTAAAGGGTGGCACGGTGTCGGTGAGGCGGAGATTGGCCTCGAAAAACGCAGCTACCGTCCCGATGTCCTCCCAGTAGCCGTCGAAAAGATAAGCCTGCAGATTCGCCCGCCCGAGCATCTCCGGGATGATCTCCTTGCCGAAGTCGGCGTGGGTCGATTCGAGCGAATCCCGCAGCACTTTCGCATTGAAAAGATACAGACCCATCGAAGCCAGGCAGACGTCGTCCTGCGTGATGTTGTCGAGCCCCTCCCGGAGGTGTTTGCTGAGCACCAGGCTGTCGATCAAGGCCGGGTCCTCGGGCTTCTCCACAAACTCGGCGATGGAGCGGTCGTCTGCCACACGCATCAACCCGAAGGAGGGGGCATCCTTCTTCGGCACAGTGGTCGCGGCCACGGTCACGGCGGCGTTTGCATCCATGTGCTGGCGGATCATCGGGTTGAAATCCATCCGGTACAACTGGTCGCCCGAAAGAATCAGGAACAGATCGCCCTCGCGGTCGCCGAAGTGCATGAGGTTCTGGCGCACGGCATCGGCAGTGCCCTGGTACCAGGTGTCCCCCGACTCCGTCTGCTCGGCGGAGAGGATGTCCACGAACCCCCCGCCGAAAGGATCGAACTTGTAGGATTCCTGGATGTGCCGGTGCAGCGACGCGGTGTTGAACTGGGAGAGGACGTAGATTTGGTTCAGGCCCGAGTTCAGGCAATTGCTGATCGGGATATCCACGAGCCGGTATTTTCCCGCCAGGGGGACCGCCGGTTTGCAACGCTGTTGGGTAAGGGGGCGAAGACGGGTGCCACGCCCGCCGCCCATGATCACGCATATAATCCGCATCCGCATACGATCCGAAACGCTACTTGATCCCGGAAGAGAATTCCAGCATGATCTGCCCTTTTCCCGAACTGACAATTATTTAACCATCACCAACATGTGCGGCATCGTCGGATACATCGGAGGCAAGCAGGCCGGACCCATTCTGCTGCGTGGCCTGAAACGTCTTGAATACAGGGGCTACGACAGTGCCGGGATGGCCGTGCGGGGCGAGCGGGGGATCAGCCAGGTGCGCCGTGTCGGGCGCGTGCAGAACCTGTCCACGGCGTACCAGACCACCCCCCTCGTCGGCTCCCTGGGGATCAGCCACACACGCTGGGCAACCCATGGTGGTGTCTCCGAAGAGAACGCCCACCCCCACCTGAGCTCCGACGGTCGGTTTTCGCTGGTCCACAACGGGGTGATCGAGAATTTCTCGAACATGCGACGGTTTCTGGAGGGCAAGGGCTACACGTTTTCCTCGGAGACCGACTCCGAGGCTCTCGTCAATCTGATCGCCTACCACTACGACAAGGAACCCGAAGAAAACGGAGGGGAGAGCCGTTTTCTCCGCAGCGTGCGCAAGGCACTCCTCCATGTCGAGGGCACCTACGGCATCGCCGTGATCTGTGCCGACAACCCCGACTCGATCGTCGGTGCCCGCCACGGCTCCCCCCTTATCGCGGGTCTGGGCAAGAACGAGAACTTCATCGCCAGCGATGTCGCTGCACTGGTCGGTGCCACCCTGGACGTCATCTACCTCAACGACGGGGAGCTGATCGAGCTGACCCGTGGCGGCTATCAGGTCATCACGAGCGAGGAGGAAAAAGTCGAAGCGATCATCCACCAGGTCGATTGGGAGATCGAGGACTCCGAGCTGGGCGATTTCGACCACTACATGCTCAAGGAGATTTTCGACCAGCCGCGCGCCATTGAAAACGCCATGCGGGGGCGTTTCTCCCAGGACGGTTCCTCCGCCAAATTCGGGGGCCTGAACATCAGTGCCCGCGAGCTGCGCCAGGTCGAACGAATCGTGTTCTGCGGGTGCGGCACCGCCTGGCACGCCTGTCTGGTCGCGGAATATCTCATCGAAAAATACGCCCGGATTCCCGTCGAGGTGGAATATGCATCCGAGTTCCGCTACCGCAACGCTCCACTCGACAAGGACACCCTCGTCTTCGTGGTCAGCCAGTCGGGTGAGACCATCGACACCCTCGCCGCTCTGCGCGAGGCCAGGCGCAAGGGCTACCGCACGCTGGCCATCAATAATGTAGTCGGTTCCACCATCGCGCGCGAGACGGACGGAGGCATCTACCAGCACGCCGGCCCCGAGATCGGCGTGGCCTCGACCAAAGCGTTTACCTCCCAGCTTGTCCTCGGGGCGATGGTGGCCCTCCACCTCGCCCGTCTGCGGGACATGAGCTTCAGCGATGGCGTCCGCTTCGCCCAGGCACTGAAAGACCTGCCTGAATTGGTCCGGCAAACCCTGACGCTCAACGACCGGATCGCCGACATCGCCAGGAGGTATTCCCACTACGAGGACTGCCTGTTCCTCGGTCGACAGCTGATGTTTCCCATGGCTTTGGAAGGTGCCCTCAAGTTGAAGGAGATTTCCTACATCCACGCCGAGGGCTATCCGGCGGCAGAGATGAAACACGGCCCCATTGCTCTGGTCTGCGAGAAATGTCCCTCCGTCTTCCTCGTCGAGGGCGGCGAGATTTTCCAGAAGACCATCGCCAATATGCAGGAGGTCAAAGCCCGCAAGGGGAAGATCATCGCCATCGCCACCGACGACTGTCAAATCCCCGACGGCCTGGTGGACGACCTCATCACCGTTCCGGCCACCGAGGATCCCGCACTTCCAGCCGTGATGAGCATCCCGTTGCAGCTGCTCAGCTACCACATCGCCGTCGCCCGCGGCTGCGACGTGGACAAGCCGCGCAATTTGGCGAAGTCCGTGACCGTCGAGTAAACCCGATAGCAAATTCGAATTCGGTATCCTCCCCTACTCGAGTTCGGAAGGGTCGCGCGTTTCGATCGCCTTTAGCTCGGCCCAGAAGCTCCCGACCACAACCTCGCCCTGCACCTGCACCGGATAGAACAGCCGGTTCGAGGAAAACCAGAGGTTCACCTCCGAGTCCGCACTCTTTTCAAAGACACCGCCCAATTCGCCGGTTTCCGGGCGGATTTTGAAGGTCGGAAAGGTCCCCGCATCGACTTTCAACCGGTCCCCTTCCTTCAACGGAAACGATAGCGCCACCACTTTTTTTCCGTCGGTCACCGAAAAAGAATAGGACTCACCGGCCCGCAACGGCAGGCACCGGAAGTAGTAAACCGCACCCACCGGATCAAAGAGAGGCCCGTCCGGCAAAGCAATGGGCTCTTTGCTCTCTCCGCGGTTGCTGTACACGGCCTCACGCTTTTCCCAGTCGAAAGTGACTTCGATGTCACGCTTGGTGCTGCCCTCGCGTTTCTTCTCCTTATAGAAAAGGGTGTGTTGCAAATCCTCCGATACCCAGGAATCGATGCGGGTGCGGACCTTGAAGAAGTTGTCCGCGAAGCTGTTCGTCCGAACGTGGAAAGAAAAGTGCCACGCCTTTTCCCCATCGATTTCCTCCAGCCCATGCACCTGGAGACGCGCGTAGCCCACGTGAAACACGCTCCAGCGCAGATCGTAGCGAAGCGCCTCCCCAGGCCGAAACCGGACCAAAAGATCACCCTCCGCCGAAAGCTGCCCCAGAGGGAGCAGGCCGAAAACAACCAGAAAGAAAAAGGATAGGCGGGGCTGCTTCATGTGACCAATGATCCCGGCAAAACACACGAAACGCAAGCCTGCCCGACAGCCCGCCAACCCCACACATCTCTCGACACAAAGACGCCCTGTTCGATAATCGAACCCATGAAAACGCACCGCGACTCCGGGTCCCACCTCTTCCTCCTGTTCTGGCGTGCTTCCCATGCCGTTCTACGCTTCGACCAGCAAAGCATCCGCCGCACGGGTTTCCGTTCACAGAGCGATTTCGCGGTCCTTGAGGTACTCCTCCACCGCGGTCCACTCCCGGTCAACACAATCGGCGAAGAGGTCCTCTTGACCAGCGGCTCCATCACTACTGCCGTCCAGCGACTGGAAAAACAGAACCTCGTCGTCCGCCAACGCGACGGGACCGACCGCCGCGTCGTCCGCGTTGGCCTCACCCCGCGTGGAAAATCCCTCATCGAGCGTAGCTACCACGCGCACGCCACACGCCTCGAAGCTCTCTTCGAGCCCCTCGATGAGCAAGAAAAGGAAACCTTCTCGCGTTTGATGCGCAAAATCGGCGAAAATGCCAGGAAACTGGGCGAAGGATAGAAGAATCGCCCGTTTATCCTGAACTCCTCCTTTTCAGCTTCCCAGAAAACGGTCCACCTTCGAGGAAACAATCACGCCGTAATTGATGGTGCCCAGCCACCCCGACATGATGATGCCGACACTGCCGGCGTGATAAAGGCCGGGGACCTTTTCCGGGAGAGCCATCGAAACCTGCAATCCCTCGAATTTCGTCCCGAAGGATGTGCCCCCGATGTGCCGGGTGTAGTGGTTCACCGTCCGGGGCGTGGCCGCCTCAATGTGGTCCAGCTTGGCGCGGATATCCGGCAGATACTCCTCCAGAGCCGCAACCGACTCCTCGCAGAGCCGTTTCTTCTCCCGGTCGTAGGTCTCCTCGTCAAGGTCCGCCCAGTCCGACCACTTCGCGTTCAACGATGCAACCACCGAGTAGTGTGGCGGATCGAGATGGGGACGCATCTCGGGATAGTACACGGAAAAGGTCCGGCTCGTGGTGTTCCGGTCCACCAAATCCTCACTGGAAAACTGTTCCGCGCGTGAGGTGAACACGAGATCGCCGATGTCCTCCAGAGTCTCGCCTTTGCGCAGCCCCATATACACCTGGCACGAACTGGTGTTGACCCGCACCGCTTCCACCTCCGCCGCAAATTCCGGGTCGAGATGCCCGCCACCGAGCAATCGCTGTGTCGTGTTTTTTACATTCGCATTGGAGACCACCGCCTTCGCCGGGATGAAACGCCCGTTGGCCACCACTCCACGGACTCGTGG
>CAYVUQ010000055.1:0-1675 GCA_964454915.1 uncultured Puniceicoccaceae bacterium | reverse complement strand
CCCCATTGGCCGTCAACTCCTCCTCCATCTTCCCAACGAGCACGTCCGTCCCGCCCCGGAAGGTGAATACGCCCTTGCTCATGAAGTTTGAAAATACGATACCGAACGTGATCGCCGGGTCGTCCTCCGAAGAACCGTTTGCATACGCGATCGGCTCCATCAGCAGGCGCTTCACGTCGCTTCGACCCGGAAAAAACTCCTCGAATAACTCCCCCGTTGTCCGGTCGTCACGGTCGTAGTAATTCATCGCCCGGAGGTGTTCGAAAAAGGCACGCACGGTCGCACCGGGCACCTTGAACTGCTCCTCCAGTATCCGGCTGAAATCCTCCCGGTCGAAGGTCGTCCACACATCGAACTGCGGATTGATAAACCGGACATCCCGGAGCTGGACGATGGAATCCGCGATCTCGCGGGTCCAATACTTCCGGCAGGACTTCACCATCCCGTGCGGAAACCCGTGCAACGAGATATCGAAAATGTGCCCCCGCGGACGCTTGAACCATGTCGCCAGTCCGCCCAGCTGGTAATGGTGCTCCAGCAACAAGACGCTGCGCCCCGCCTTGGCCAGAGTGTTTGCCGCCGTCAGGCCACCCAGGCCACTTCCGATCACGACCACATCGTAGCGGTCCTTGATCCCTTTCAATCGATCCAATGCCATCCGCTCAAGCAAGAGCACAAATGCGGCCTCCGCAAGCCCGGGCTCAGGCCGACTCCGGCAGGCACTGCAACGAGCAGGCCATGCCCGGGAGCGGGATAACGGGCGGACAGTCGGCCATTTTCGCATTCGGTATTATGATCGCAACCCGAGACGTGATCCGCCACTCTCCCTTTCCATCGTGAACCCGGACAAGGAAAACATCCGGCTGTCGGCCCTCGGCGAAAGATTCGCCGCCGGCAGCGGTATCGAGGATTTGATGGACGACCTCGGTCGCGCTCTGGCCACGGATGATGGATCTCTGGCCATGCTCGGCGGCGGCAATCCCGCCCCCATCCCCGAGGGACGCCGACTCTGGCGCAAACGCATGAGGGAATTGCTCGACTCCGAAGAACACACCTTCGACCGCATGCTGGGCTTCTACGACCCACACCAGGGCAACCGCCGGTTCGTCGAGGCCGTCGCCGCACTCTTCAACCGGGAATACGGTTGGGGAATCACTCCCGAAAATATCGCCATTACCAACGGGGGCCAGACCGCCTTTTTCTTCCTCTTCAACCTGATCGGAGGGGACGGCGGAAAGATCGTCTTTCCGGTCTCGCCCGAATACATCGGATATTCCGCCCAGGGCCTCTCACCGGACACCCTACTATCGGAGCCTGGCCAGATCGAGGAAGAAGAGCCACCGTTTTTCCGCTATCGCGTCGATTTCGACGCGCTTCCCCGCGACGGTTCGGTGCGTGCCGTCTGCGTCTCCCGCCCCACCAATCCCACCGGAAACGTGCTTTCCCGCGAGGAGTTAACCCGCCTGCACCGCTACTCGCGCGAGCAGGAAGCCCTCTTGATCATCGACAACGCCTACGGCACACCCTTTCCCAACATGATCTTTCGGGACGAGGAACCATTCTGGAGTGAAGGGGTCGTCCTTACCTACAGTCTCTCGAAGCTGGGTCTTCCCGGCACCCGCACCGGCATCATCATTGCTCCTGAGAAAATCTGCCGCGCCGTTTCGTCGATGAC
>CAYVUQ010000054.1:1795-9094 GCA_964454915.1 uncultured Puniceicoccaceae bacterium | reverse complement strand
GTCATCCAGTCCATCCACGAGATGCAATCGACGGCCATCTCCCACCGTTCGAAAGGACGGTTGATTGGTCTGGTCCCTACCATGGGGGCATTGCACGAGGGACATCTGCGCTTAATCGACAAGGCCCGCGAGAAGGCGGATCTCACGATTGTCTCCGTCTTTGTCAATCCGACCCAGTTCGGCCCGAGCGAGGACTTCCAGCAATACCCACGGGATTTCGAACGTGACCGTGCCCTTTGCGAAGAGGCCGGGGTCGATATCGTGTTCGCACCCGCCGAAGAGGAGATGTATCCGAACAACTACTCCGTCTTTGTCGAGGAAACAGTCGTCAGCAAGGACCTCTGCGGCGTCTCACGCCCCCACCATTTCCGCGGGGTTACCACGGTCTGCGCGAAGCTATTCAACATCACGCGGCCCGATTTCGCTGTTTTCGGCCAGAAGGACGCCCAGCAGTGCGCGGTGGTCGGGAAAATGGTGGAAGACCTGCACATACCGGTGGAGATCGAGGTCGTCCCGACGGTACGCGAGCCGGATGGCCTCGCCCTGAGCTCCCGCAATCAGTACCTCACCTCCGAACAGCGCAAGGACGCTCTTCTTGTCCACACCGCCCTGACTGCGGGCAAAGAGTTGGCGGACGGAGGGGTGCGCAGCGTGGACCGGATTATCGCGGAGGTGACCCACATCCTTTCCCGGAGTCGGCGGGTGCGCATCATCTATGCTGCGGTCGTGGATGTGCGGATGATGAAACCGGTGCGGGAGATACACCCGGGGGAATGCCTGATTGCCGTCGCGTGCTGGGTGGACCAGGTGCGGCTGATTGATAATATCGAGCTTTGAAGATTCACGATTTTGACGCGGTGGTAGTCGGAAGCGGCATCGCCGGACTGAGCTTCGCCCTCGGCCTTGCGGCCCGGGGGCGCACCGTTTGCATCGTCACGAAAAAGGACAGTGCCGAGTCCAACACGAACTACGCTCAGGGGGGCATCGCGTGCGTGACTTCCAGCTCGGACGACTTTGAGAGCCATGTGGCCGACACTCTTGAAGCGGGCGACGGCCTGTGCAACCCGGAGGTCGTCCGGGAGATCGTCCGGGAGGGTCCCGCCCGCATTGAGGAAATGGTGGAGCGTGGGGTCCGCTTTTCGCAATTGGAGGACGGTCGGGTATCCCTCGGCAAGGAGGGGGGGCACTCCAAACGCCGCATCCTCCACGTCAAGGATATCACCGGTCGTGCCATCGAGGAAGCTCTCCTGGCAGCCATCCAGAACGATCCCCGCATAGAGGTGCGGGAACACTGCATGGCCGTGGACTTGATTACCACGCGCAAGCTCAAGAAATTCGGATTCCAGACCGGCGAGGCCGAGAACAGGGTGGCCGGGCTGTATTGCCACGACAGTCCCGTCGGCGAGGTCTTCGCACTGCGCACTTCCGCAGTGCTCCTGGCCACCGGTGGGATCGGTCAGGTGTACCAATTCACCACCAATCCCGACATCGCGACCGGAGACGGGGTCGCCATGGCGTACCGGGCCGGTGCGGAAATCCGCAACCTCGAGTTCGTCCAGTTCCACCCGACCGCATTCTTTAGTCCCGACGGCCAGAGATTCCTTATCAGCGAAGCCGTGCGCGGCGAGGGTGCCGTCCTCCGCAACGCTGCGGGCGAGCCCTTCATGACCCGTTATCACCCCCGCCGCGACCTCGCTCCCCGCGACGTCGTGGCCCGGGCCATAGACGCCGAGATGAAACGCTCCGGTGCCGAACATGTGTTCCTCGACATCACCGGTCGACCGGTCGAGGAACTACGGACACGCTTCCCCAACATTTACTCGCATTGCGAGAAACATGGCCTGCGAATCGAGTCCGACTGGATCCCGGTCGTCCCCGCCGCGCACTACCTCTGCGGCGGAGTCGCGACCGGCCTCGATGCGGAAACCACGCTCCGGGGACTGTTCGCCTGTGGCGAGGTCGCCTGCACCGGACTCCATGGAGCCAACCGCCTGGCGAGCAATTCTTTGCTCGAAGCCCTGGTCCTCGCCCACCGGGCGGTCGATTCCGTGGACGCTTTCGTCCCGACGCTGTCAAACGCCCGTCCGGACCTGCCCCCATGGGTGGACGGCAATGTAAGCGACTCGGACGAACGGGTCGTCCTCTTCCACAACTGGGGAGAACTGAAGCGGACGCTCTGGGACTACGTCGGGATCGTCCGCACGACCAAACGTCTGGAGCGTGCCCGTGCGCGCATCGACCTGCTCTCCCGCGAGATCAACGACTACTACTGGAACTTCCGGGTCGAGCCCATGCTCCTCGAATTGCGGAACATGGTGCAGGTCGCGGAGCTGATGGTTGACTGCGCCCTCCAACGCAAGGAGAGTCGCGGCCTGCACCACATCCTCGACTATCCCTCCCAACTGACCGAAGCGCGCGACACCCGGGCACACCGCTGAGCTACCAGAATCTTCGGCGCGTTTCCCGGCCACACCCTCCGCCATTGCGTGAATCAATCGAGGGTTGCCACGGAACGGCAGGAGATTACCTTCACGGTCCCCATGCAAAACTCCAAACTTATCATCCTTCCCTTCGTGTCCTCGCCCTCTTCCGGAGCTTCCCGAGACTTCAACGGCTGATTCGTGAATGAGTCAAACGTCAGCGTCCTCGGCCTGGGACTCATCGGCTCGATCTGGGCCGGACACTACCATGAGGAGGGTGCCCTCGCGGGGACCTGGAACCGCACGGCCAAACCGGGTTCGCCCGGGTGGTGCGACGACCCGCAGGAGGCTGTTCGGATGGCGAACGTCGTCCACCTGTGTCTTTACGACCCCGCCTCGGTTCAAAACGTCCTGGAGCGTATCCTCCCCGAACTGGGGGAGGGCAAGACGGTAGTCCAGTCCACCACCATCGATCCGGATTCCGCGGAGAGATTCGCCGCGACCGTCCGGGAAGCCGGGGCGCGATATGTGGAAGCCCCCTTCACCGGCAGCAAACCCGCAGCACGGAAGCGGCAGACGGTGTTCTACCTCGGCGGCGAGGCAAATGATCTGGACCGGGTCGAGCCCGTCCTTTCCACGCTCTCCCGGAAGTGCTTCCGCCTTTCCCGACCCGGGCAGGCCGCCACCATCAAGCTGGCGATGAATCTCCAGATTTCCGCCATCACCGAAGCGTTGTGCGGCGGGGTCGCCTGGAGCCGGGGCGCCGGTCTGGCTGACGACGAGTTCTTCGACGTTTTGCGTGAGAACGTGGCATGGTCGGGTCTCGCCGAATTGAAGGAACCGAAAATCCGCGCCGGGGACTTCTCCCCTCAATTCACGATTCGAAACATGCACAAGGATATGCGCCTGGCTTCGGAATCCTGCCCCCTTGACCTGCCACTTCTCCCCTTCGTCCGGGAGAGATTGCGGGTGGCCGAGGAGGCCGGGTTTGGCGAAGACGATTTCGCGTCTCTCCTGCGGCTACTGCGGTGATCACCCGCGTCTTCAGCGGTGACGGGCGACCGATCCTGCCCTCTCTTCTCGACTTCCTGTGGGAGGATGCAGGCGAAGTGCCACCCGACCTGTCCACCACCAGCGTGGTAGTGCCCACGCGCAACGTCGGACGCCGCCTGCGCAGTGCCCTGGCGGGGCGGGCCTCTGCGGCGGGGCGGGCTTTGCTTTCGCCACAGGTCTTCACTCCGGGATCCCTTTTCGCGGCACTCTCTGGAGAGGATGCCGCCGCACCGCGACCGGTCCGAATGCTCTGCGTGGAAACGGTTCTCGGCCAACTGAACGAAGGCCTGCTCGCGGCAGCTTTCGGGGGAAGTCCAGCGGCCACCATCGCGGACCGGCTGCGTTTGGCCGACTTTTTTCTGGAAACCCGTTCACTGCTGGGAGAAGCCGCCCTGGATTTCCAGGCGATGGCCGACCGCCCCGGAATATCCGACCGGGACCGCTGGCGCGCTCTCGCCGCCTGTGAGAACGCCTACCGCAGGGAACTCGCCTCCCGGAAACTTGCGGACCCCGACGACCGTGCTGCGGAAATTGCTCGTGCTCCGAAAGCGTGGTTCCGGGGACGCCGCCTGGTGGTGGCCGCCACCCCCGATTTTCCGGCCCGGATGGGATTTTTCCTGGAGAATCTGGCCGAAACGCTGGAGGTTCTCATCCTCGTTCCGGCACCCCCGGGCGAAGAGCACCGTTTTGATCGCTTCGGACGTCCGGACCCCCGGTCGTTCCGGGGTGCTCCCCTCGTCGTCCCCGAAGCATCGATCCGGCTCAGCCGCGATGTAGGCGAGGCGGTCGCCACCATCGCCCGGCGGATCGAAGAACACCCGGATTCCCGGAGCGGATGCGTCTGCGGGGTTGGTCGTCCGATAGCGGCCAGTCTCCTCTCCTTCGAGATGCGGCGCCGCGGACTTCCGGTGCGCGATCCCTCGGGCGTCCCCTTCTCGGCGACGGAAGCGGGCTGTTTCTTCCGCAACCTGGCCGGAATCGCCTTTGGCGAGGAGATCGGGGAACTCTCCGCCTGGCTGCGCGATCCATTCGTGGGGCGATGGTTCGGACAAACCGAAAACGACCCCGCCGAAAGGGGCACCCCGGCCCTGCGCGAGCACTGGATCGCCGAATCCGACCGACTGCGGGAAGATGCCCTACCCTCCCGGATATCGGATTTCCTTCCCCTGCTGGCACGCGGGGGGCGGCACCGTCTCTTCGCCGAAACTCTCGGAGTGCGCCGCGCCGCAGACCGACTGGAAGACCCGTTTGAACTGTTTGCGCTTCGGTTCCTGCGTCCCCTCCTCGACGAGGTCGAAAAGGAGGAGGGAGTATCGGAGTTCGCCGAACGCCTGCACGACATCCGCGAATGGACCAGCGGCAAGGCGGTCGGGCATCGCGAAGCGACCGCCCTTTTCCTGTGGGCTATTGAGGAGGCGATGGACTTTCCCGTGTATCCGGATCGTGATCACGATGGAGTGGAAGTCCTCGGCTGGCTGGAGTTGCTCTGGGATGAAAGGCCCTGGCTCCAGATACCCGACCTGTACGACGGGGCCATCCCGGCCTCCACCGGATCGCACCCTCTCCTGCCGGAGAGCCTGCGCGAAGAAATGGGGCTGCCGTGCCGCAAACAAAGGGACGCACGCGATGCCTTTATCCTCGGAGTCCTCTGCCGCCAGCGCGAAACCGGTGGACGGGTGGACCTGCATGTGCCCGCACGCGACACCGAGGGAGCAGTCGTCCAGCCGTCACGGCTGCTCTTTTTCACGGAGGAAAACAATCTGGCCGCGCGGGTTCGCTCGTTGACCACCGATCCATCCCCGCCGCCCGAATCCGTCGCAGCACCGAAGCCGCTCATCGTGCCCGCACCCGACGGTCGGGTCGAAACATGGCTGGAGTCCCTCGACCAGATCAGCGTCACGGCCTTCGCTTCGTGGATTCGTTGCCCGTTCACGTTCTTTCTGGAGCAAGTCTGCGGATACGAAACCGTCGATCCGGACGGCATGGAAATGGATGCCCGCCACTTCGGAACCCTCGTGCATGAAGTTCTCCAGCACCTTGAGGAATCGGAGGACGTTGACTGGAACGAACTTGAACATGCCGAGCACGAAGCGTCCAGGATACTCGAATCCCTTTTCGCACGAAAATTCGGCAAACACCCCGGCCTGCTCCTGCAACTGCAATATGAAGGCCTGCTGCGGAGAATCCGCGCGGCGGTCGGAATCCGGGCGGCTGCCCGGGCCGAGGGATGGCGACCGGTGCGCGTGGAATGGGGATTCGGAGACGAGGCGGAAATTTCCATCGACGGAATCGCCCTGCGGGGGAAAATCGATCTTCTGGAGGAACGGGGGGAGGAACTCCGCATCGTCGATTACAAGACCTCGGACAAACCGGAGATCCCTCTCGATGCCCACCACGCGAACCTGGGCCGCGCATTTTCCCCCTGCCACCTCCTTCCTTTTGCGGGAACCACCGGGAGCGGATGGAAAAACCTGCAACTTCCTCTCTACGCTGCGGCCGCCCGCAAGCTCTTTCCCGGGCGGCACCTGCGTGCCGCCTACGGCATCCTGCCCCGGGCAGTGACCGAAAGCCGCCTCGCGGAATGGCCCGACTTTGACGAAGAGATCGTCGATTCGGCACTCGAAGCCGCACGTAAAATCATCGCTCTCTGGCGGCGCGGAGGTTTCTGGCCGCCGCACACCAGTAACTTCCGCGGCTCCGATGCCTACGCCTGGTCCGGACCGGCGGGCGATGCCGGATGGGACCGCGGGACCCTTCTGGATATCTCGGAACTCCGCACATGAACCGGCCCCGCGAACATCTCATGATCCGCGCCGCCGCCGGATCCGGCAAGACCTACCGCCTGGTCCGCCGCCTCGTCGGCCTTTTGGCGGGCGGGGCTCAACCGGAGTCGATCCTCGCCGCGACCTTCTCCCGCAAGGCCGCAGGCGAGTTTCGCTCCAAACTTCTCCGTGCCCTCGCCGAAGCGGCCGAAGATGAAACCGCAGCGGAAAAACTGGCGGCGGAAGCCGCAACGGACCTCCCCGGGCCACGCGGGTTTCGCAATCTTTTGGCCAGCACCGTGCGCGATCCTGACGCTCTCCGCCTGTGCACCATCGACGCGTTCTTCCTCGAAATGGTCAGCCTTTTCCGACTCGAACTCGGCCTGGGCTCGGATATCTCCCTGGCCCCCGAGACCGCCGACGACCACGAGCTGCGGGAGCTGTTGCGGCACCTGTTCTCCGAGTCTTCCGGGGAGATGCGGCAGGCACTTTTTCACCTGATCGACGACGAGAGGGATAGCGAGGCCCGCCGGGGCTTCCAGAAGATCGTGGAGAACTGGATTTCCCATGCCCTCTCCCTGTTCCATTCGGCCGAATCGCCCGATCTGTGGGGATCACTGCCCGAGGGTGTCCCGTGCGATCTCGCAACCCCGCAGGAATGGACGACCGCGGTCGCGCGTTTCCGGGAGCACATCACCGCCGAACCGCCGCCGCCCGGTTGGGAGGAAACCGTGGCCCGCCTCATCGAATCGCTGGAACAATGGGACTTCTCACCCGAGCCCCCCTCTGTCTCCAAAAAGTGGCTACAATCCGGTGCCTGCGACGTCCCTCGCCTGACCGCCGGAAAGAAGTATTTCCAGGAGAAGGGGGCCAAACGCTTCACCCTGTCCGCGGAAACCGGCCAGGCACTGGTTGATCTGGCCCGACTCTTCCACCGTCATGCGGTGGGCCTCGCCGTCCGTAACACCAAGGCAGCCCACGGCTTTCTGCGGATGTTCGCCGCAGAATACGAACGGCGACGCCTCGCCCGGGGCCGCGTCCGTTTCGCCGACCTTCCCTTTTTG
>CAYVUQ010000054.1:0-1785 GCA_964454915.1 uncultured Puniceicoccaceae bacterium | reverse complement strand
CCCCTCGGAATGGTGGAGGGCACAGTGCTCGCCTACCGATTGGACTCCCGGTTGGATCACTGGCTGCTGGACGAATTCCAGGACACCAGCCGGGGACAGTGGGACGTCATCCATCCTTTGGTCGAAGAGCTTTTCTACGACGCCGAACAGGCCCGCAGTTTCTTCTGCGTCGGCGACCCGAAACAGGCCATCTACGGATGGCGGGAGGGGGACAGCCGCCTGTTCGACGAGATCGCGGAGCACTACACCCGTTTCGAGCCCCGTCCGCTTCGTCTTGAGAGCCAGTCGGTCACCTACCGTTGCACTCCGGTCGTCGTGGACTTCGTCAACCGCATGTTTGGAGGGGCGGACCGCTTCCCCGACGCGTTGGATCCGCATGTCGCCAACCGATGGGTCTCCGGATGGGAAGAGCACCGCTCGGCCCGGGACGATTCTACCGGCCGGGTGAGCATCACCATCGCCAACGACGCCGACGGAAAAGAGAATGATGTAGTGGAGTTCCTGTTACGTCGCAAACCCTGGAACCACGGCCTCGGCACGGCGGTGTTGTGCCGCCGGAACCAACAGGCGAATCATTTCGTGGAACTGCTTCGTTCGAGGGGGATTCCGGCAGTGCGGGACGGCGCGCTTTTGCTCTCCAGTGACTTCACCACGGGCAGGGTCTTGCGGGCGGTCTTCCGCCTGCTGTTGCATCCAGGCGACGGCATCGCCCTGGGCTTCCTCCGCGACGCCGAAACGGCCCCTTGCGTCGAATCGTTTTGCGGAGGACCGGTTTCCGCCGAACGACTGAGGCTGCGGTGGGAGAAGGAGGCACCCGAGGTGTTTCTCTCCGGCATCGGGCGTGCACTGGCCGAAGGGGGATGGATGGACCCGTCCGAGGAACGTTGCCTGCGGACGGCGCACGGCATCGTGGCGGCCTTGCGCGGCTCACCGCAGTGGAGCCTCGCCGAACTCACCCGCTCGCTGGAAGAGGCACGGATCGAGGACGGAGGTTCGTCCGGGAGTGTGCAGGTTCTGACCATCCACCGCGCGAAGGGTCTGGAGTTCGACCTGGTCCTGCTGCCCGATCTCGACGGGCGCGGAGGAGGAGGAACCGGCGGCTTCTGGACCCGCGCCGGACCCGGCGGCATCGAGGGAATACTGGAAAAGGTGCGCAGTGATACCTGCGAGGCCTTCCCCACCCTGAAGAGTTGGGCCGAGGAAGAGAAACGCGACGCCGCATTCGAGGACCTCTGCGTTCACTACGTCGCTTTCACGCGGGCCGCCGAAGAGCTGCACCTTTTTCTCGGACCGCGCAAAGGAACATTAAAGACCGGCATCCACTATTGGATAACAAACGCCCTGGACCTCGAAGACGACGCCACGGGGATCGCCTTCGCCGAGGGTGTTGAAACAGCACCCCGCCCCGTTCCTCCGAAACCAACCGAAATGCCCGGACCGCCGCCTCCCGCAGGCTGGCAGGACAAAGGCCCGGTCCCGGGGCGTCTGATCGCCTCGTCGCACGCGGAGCCACGCGGAAAATCTTCCCTCTTCGCCCCCGGAAGGGGACGGAGTCTCGACCTGGGCCGACGCGTTCACCGCGCTCTGGCAACCGTGGAGTGGCCGGCTTCGGAAAACCCGCCGACCGAGGATTCGGAGGTGCGGAAGATTCTGGAGCACGCGATGGGATCGAGGGAAGTACGCAGAATCCTGAGCAAACCCGACGGCGATATCGAGGTATGGCGCGAAAGCGCCTTCGACGCCGTCCTGGAAGGCACGCCCTTGCCGGTAGCGGCCAAGCAGCCC
>CAYVUQ010000053.1:0-9096 GCA_964454915.1 uncultured Puniceicoccaceae bacterium | reverse complement strand
CTGCGGCACAGGGAACCGGATCCTGGCCGCCCTCGCCTCCAAACTGCCGAAGGTCTGCGTCACCCGACTGACCGCAATGCTTCTGCGTCGAATGCGTCTCGAACAGTTTCAACGCAAGTAGCGGCTCCGAGCCCATGCCACGCCATCCGCTCCGCATCCTGACCGGACCCACCGCCGCCGGAAAAACCTCCCTTGCCCTCGACTGGGCAAAGCGCAGCGGGGGGTGGATTCTCTCCTGCGACGCGCTGCTCTTCTACCGTGGTGCCGACACGGGCACCGCCAAGCCGACGCCTGCAGAAAGGACCGCCGTCCCCCACTTCGGGATCGATCTCTGCGAACCCTCCGAAGTCTTTTCCCTCCCCTCCTACATCGCCCACGCGCGGCAAGTCCTCGACCGGGCCGACGAAGCCGATGTCCCGATCCTGGTGGTCGGCGGTAGCAGCTTCTACCTGGCCGCCTTCCACGAGCCCGCGCCCGATCCGATCCCCGTCCCGCCAGAGACAAAGGAGCAAGTGCGAAGAATCGCCCAAACCGGGGGTGCCGAAGCACTGGCCAAGGCCTTGCGAGCCATCGATCCAGCCCCCGTGGTCGATCTTTCCAACCCGCGCCGGACTGCACCAGCACTCGAACGATGCCTCGCCACCGGCCTCTCTACCCTCGCCCTCAAAAAGCGACGCGAAAACCTCCCCTGCCCCTTCGAGGACCGAGCCCGCATCTGGTTCCGCACGGACCCCGGCGACGCCAGCCTGTGCGAACGCATCCACCGCCGCACCCGCACCATGCTCACCAATGGCCTGATCGACGAAGTCCGCCGTCTGCGCAATGCCGGTTTCGAGCGAAACCCCACCCTTTCCCGTGCGATCGGCTACCGCGAGACGCTGGAACACCTTGATGGACGCCTACCCGCCGCCGAACTCGCCCACGCCATCGACACCAACACCCTGCGGCTGGCCCGCCGCCAGCGGAAATGGATTCGCAATCGCCTCCCCCCTGCCCGTGATGCTGCGGACCTCGGACACGACCACGCCTGAATTCCCGCACCCGCAGACCCCGCCATGGACCCTTCCCACGACCCCCGAACCATCTCTCCAAACCCGCCGCTGATCTCCGAGGAGGAATTCCAGGCTCTTGTTCTCTTCGAAAACGAACGCGTGCTGGCCCTCGACAAACCCGGTTGGCTCGTCTGCCACCCCTCTAAAGCAGGCCCGGGGTCAAGCCTGGTCGGAGCAGCAAAGCGCTATCTCGGAACCGAGCGCGTACACCTGGTCAGCCGTCTCGACCGAGAGACCAGTGGCATCGTCGTCCTTGCCAAGGACCGCGGAGCGGCCCGCTTCTTGCAAATGGCCGTCGAAGGGCGAAAGGTGTATAAATCGTATCAGGCCCTTCTCGACGGTGAACTCCGGGCCGCCGTCACCGTGGACCGCCGCATCGTCCCCGACCGCACCAGTAACGTCCGCGTAAAGATGCGGGTACTCCCCACCGAAGCCGACGCTGGTATCCGCACCCATTTCGCCCCCCACACCGTCGCAGACAGACGGACCTGGTGCCAGGTCCGCACCGACGGAGGGCGCAAACACCAGATCCGCGTCCACGCCGCCTTTCTCGGGCATCCCGTAACTGGCGACAAATTGTACGGACTCGACGAAACACTCTACCTCGATTTCTGCCGCGCAGGCTGGACCGCCCGCCACCAAAGCACCCTTCCCCTCCCCAGACAAGCCCTGCACTGCGGCAACTGGGAAGTAGAAAACGACCTCGGCCTCCCCCCGCTGCAAGCCCCACTCCCGAAAGACATCTCGGCCCCCCGCGACAATTATTTTCACGATCGTGAAAATAATTGTCGCGGGGGGAGTGGCTTTTCTGATGGAAAAGTTGCAAAAACGGGATGGAATTTTCTTCCATGGCTGCCGGTTTGGGATCATTTTGGCCCACCGTCGCCGGGGAGGCGTCAACCACAGAACGTATCAACTCACCAACCGGAATCCACCATGCCAAACGCGAAGAAAGCCACTACGAAGAAGGCGGCCAAAAAAGCGGCCAAAAAAGCAGTCGTAAAAAAAGCGGCCACGAAGAAATCGGCGGTGAAAAAGACCGCCCGAAAGACGGTAGCGAAAAAAGCGGGAGCCCCGAAGTCGGTCGCAAATCCCCCTACCCGGGTCATCGCCCGTGTTGACGTCAGCTTCGGCAACACCCTTTTCATCCGGGGCGAAGGCGGCGGCCTGAGCTGGGACCTGGGTGCCCCGATGGAGAACATCTCCCCGGACGAATGGGCGTGGGAGACCCGCGAGGCCGACAGCGGGGTCGTCTTCAAGTTCCTCGTCAACGATGAGATATGGGCGCACGGCGAAGACCACACGGTGGCCGCCGGCGGCACCTCGATCTCAACGCCGGTCTTTTATTGACCCGCCAACCACCAACGCTGGTTGCCCTCTCCGGGGGTGTTGACAGCTCGGTGGCCGCCCTGCGCCTGCTCCAGGAGGGCCGGACGGTCGAGGGTGCCTACATCCGCACCTGGATGGACGAGGACGACCTCGGGGATTGTCCGGCCCGCCAGGACATCGAAGACGCCCGGGCTGCCGCCGCGCATCTCGGCATTCCCTTCCGTATCGTAAACCTCGTCCGGGAATACCGCGAGAAGGTAGTTTCGTATTTGGTTGATGGATACAGACGGGGCCTCACACCGAACCCGGACATCCTCTGTAACCGCGAGATGAAGTTCGGGGTGTTCCGCGACCTGGCGGTCGCCGAGGGCTTCGGGCGCATCGCCACCGGCCACTATTGTCGGACGGAGCGCAGAGCGAGCGGGGTTCAGCTTCTGGAGGGGGTCGATAAGAACAAGGACCAGTCCTACTTTCTCGCCCTGACCCGGGAGCGCGACCTGGTCGCGGCGGAGTTTCCCCTGGGCGGGCTTGCCAAGCCGGAGGTCCGCCGTCTCGCCGCGGATGTCGGCCTACCGACCGCCCTGAAAAAGGACAGCCAGGGCATCTGCTTCCTCGGCAAGGTGAAGATCGACGAATTCCTCTCGCGCTATATCCCGGACCGTCCGGGCGAGATCGTGGATACAGCCGGGAGGTCTCTCGGCGAGCACACGGGACTACACCGATTCACCATCGGCCAACGACGCGGCATCGGCGTTCCGTCCAACACCGACAACGAAGCTTTCGTGGTGGTGTCCAAGGACCTTGAGGCAAACCGCCTCATCGTCGGCTTCGACCGCCCCGAGACTCCGGGCCTGTACCAACGTCGGGCGCGGATCGCATCCCTGAACTGGATCGGGACCCCCGCCGGGGTCGGCGAATCCCTGGAAGCCCGCCCACGCTACCGCGACCTGCGGCAGGCCATCCGGGTGGCGGACATGGACGCGGACGGACTGGTGGTCGAATTCGCGGAGCCCCAGAGGGCACTCGCCCTCGGCCAGATTCTCGCCTTCCACCGCGGCGAGGAGCTGATCGGGGGCGGGGTGTACGAAGAATTTTCGGACTGAATTTCGGGGTTGCGGCCTGCGCCGGATTTCCGTTTGATCCGCTTTGTCCGGCTTCCCGCAACCGCACGGGACGGTTCACCAACCCGCCGCGCGGCCCCGTTTTCAACCGTGTCGTGCCTGCGGGTTGCCCTCTTCCACGGGGACTCTCTCCGCGGGCACCGCCTCGGGGCCGGACCTTACCGCCAACTCCCAACCAGGATGTCCGAATCCCAGCATAAATCTGACGAGGTCTCCGTCGAAGGTGTCCTCGAGATTCTCAAAAACAAGACCGGTCAGCTCCTCCAGCCCGCGCACAACGGCAGGCAGCGACCCGACGACCCTTTTGTGCCCAAGGAAGTCATCCGCCGGTTCAAGCTCAAACAAGGATCGTGGCTCGGGGGGAAAGCGCAGCACGACGGACGGTTTCCCAACCCCAAGTTCCGCTTCATCGAAAACATCGATGGCGATCCCATCGACGAGCGTCGCCGCCGCTTCGCCTTCAACCAGCTGACGACCGTCACCCCGGACGAGAAGCTCTCCCTCGAGGTGCCCGACGGGCGTATGACAACGCGCATCATGGACCTTTTCTGCCCTATTGGCAAAGGCCAGCGCGGGCTGATCGTGGCCCCGCCCCGCACTGGCAAAACCACGCTCCTCAAGGACATCGCCGCCGGGGTCGCCGCCAACCACCCCGAGTGCCACCTCATGGTCCTGCTTTGCGACGAGCGCCCCGAGGAGGTCACCGATTTCCGCCGCACCGTGGATGCCGAGTTGTATGCATCTTCGAATGACGAAGAGATCGGCAACCACCTCCGTGTGGCCGAGCTGGCGATCGAACGGGCCAAACGCCTCGTCGAGGTCGGCAAGGACGTGGTCATGCTCGTCGATTCGCTGACCCGTATCTCCCGCGCCTACAACGCGAGCAAGGGTGGAGGCGGGCGCACCATGACGGGCGGCCTCGACATCCGCGCCCTCGAGAAGCCGCGCCAGCTATTCTCCGCCGCCCGCAAGACGGAGGAAGCGGGCAGCCTCACGATCGTGGCCTCGGCCTTGATCCAGACCGGAAGCAAGATGGACGACCTCATCTTCCAGGAATTCAAGGGCACTGGCAACATGGAGATGGTCCTCGACCGCAAGGTGGCCGAGCTTCGGCTCTGGCCGGCCATCAACGTCAACGCCTCGGGCACGCGCAAGGAGGAGCTTCTTCTGGCACCGGAGGTCCTCGAGAAGACCAGCTTCTTCCGCCGCGCCATCGCAAACCTCAAGCCGGAGGACGCCGCCGAAACGGTTCTGGCCCGCATGGGCAAGACCAGGACCAACGAAGAGTTCCTCCGATTGCTGAATCTTTGACCCTATTTCCGTTTCGGTATTGCCAAGACCCTCCTGACAAGCCATCAAGGGAGGCTTTCGTCCGGTTGCAGCTCCGGATTTTCAAAGAGACACGCACATCGAAAAACCCGAATGGACCATCCGTTTGCCGAACAGTGCCAGGAACTGGCCAAATCCATCCTCTGGAACAACCTTGGAGCGATCAACGAGGACGGCACCCTGGTACCCGTTGACGCCGAAACTCCCGTCGCGAACGAACCCGGCCACGCGGCCCTCGCCATCGGGGAGTATTACCGGGCCACAGCCGAAACATCGCTGGAGGGATTCGATCTGATCGACCTCGCCGCCCGAACCGTGACGGCGCAGGTGTTCGAGGAGGAAAGCAGCGAAAACGGTCTGGCCTACGCCAGCCTGGGTCTCCTCTCCTTTGGTCCGGCCAAGGACCGCAACGCGGTCTGGTCACGCCTCGTGGACGAAACCCGCGAGGCACTTGACAAGCAGATGCTCATGCGGTCGGAGTTCGCGGACCACCGCCAGGCCTTCAACATCGCCAAGGCCGTCACCCGCTTCAGCTTCGGGCTGACCAAGAAAGACGAGACCGGCAAGCTGATTGAACGTTTCCTGGAGCAAATTCGCAGCAACAGCACCTCAGGCTTTTTCGACGACTCGGGTGGCGAGGGCATCGGCGGTGCTTACGACATCTACGGGATTCTCGCATTTGTGATGATCCGCCAGTCTCTGCAGCTCCACGCCAATCTCCATCTGCGCGACCGCAAGCTGCCCAGCCTGCGCACACATGCGGAGAAATACGTAAAGATGATGCCCGATCTCGTGCGGCAGGACGGCCTGGGCTGGTGCTACGGCGAAAACATCGGTGCCTACGGGCAGATGCATTGCATCAGCATCATCCTCCAGGCACTGCGAGACGACTGGATCGCACCCGACAAGAGACCGGCCTACCTCGACGTCCTTCGACGGCTTTTCCAGTTCTTCTTCGAAACTTACCTCGATCAGGAGCAGGGCTTTCTTGTCATCCGGGACCAGGAGCGCTCTACCATCGACCGGCACACCAGCCGCATGGCCAATTTCGACGCAGCCCGCTACCTCAGCCAGTGGTCGCGCCTGGCCCGCTCGATCGGCGGCACCCTGGGCGACGCACGGCCCGGTCGCAGCCGATCCGGCGGCAAGTTCACGCTCTTTGATCGAGGACGGCGCGAACACGGGCTGTTCAGCTACGGGGACTCCCAGTCCGGCCTGCACTTGCAAATCCCTCTTGTCGGCAACCGTGGCCGCGCCAACTCCGACTCGCTTGCGTTTCCGCACAGCCCCGGCGTCTTCGACTGGCCCTGCGGACGTTATCTGCCGGTCTTCGTTCCGGAGTTGGATTTCGACGGGCGCAAGGTCGTCCCCTGCTACTACGGCAGGAGCTGCGCCACCGGCCTGGGTCGGCGCAACAGCCTGTTTTTCTCCTATGAGCAACCCGATCTGGTCACCGTGGATGAAAAGATCATTCCCAACCTCGGCTCTTGCAAGGTGCGCTGGGAGTTTCGCGGCTCCAGGGTGATGAGCGAGTTCGCCTTCGAGGTGAAGACGCAAGCCACCATCCAGAGCATGCGCTACATCATTGCCGTGGGCATGCCCCATTCGCAGCAAAGGATGGGGACCTCGCTCAAACTCGGCGAGGAAGGTCTCCGACCCAACGTGCTCAAGGACGATTTTCAGGGCGAGTGGCAGGAGAATGAGATTGTCAGCCAGGACACCTCCTGGCGGACCTACTGGGGTCCCCTCTTCTACCTGCAGACGCTCGCCCGGAACCATCCCCTGGTGTTGCGACCCGGCCAGACCTACCGGCTGGCCATCGAGTTTGACCCCGATCTGGCTCTCGCCGATGCTTAGCGTCCGGATCATCCCCTGTCTGGACGTGGCAAAGGGCCGCGTCGTCAAAGGGGTGAAGTTCCAGGAACTCCGCGACGCGGGAGACCCGGTGGAAACCGCCAAGGCCTACGAGGCCCAGGGTGCCGACGAGCTGGTCTTTCTCGACATCACTGCATCGAGCGACGAGCGCGAGATCATGCTCGACGTGGTCGAACGAACGGCCTCGGAGTGTTTCATGCCGCTGACCGTGGGCGGCGGGCTCCGCAGCGTGGAAAACATCCGCACGATGCTCCGGGCGGGTGCCGACAAGGTCAGCCTCAACACCGCCGCCATCCTGGAGCCCGATCTGATCCGCCGGGCTTCGGTCCGGTTCGGCAATCAGTGCATTGTCCTGGCGATCGACGCCAAACGCGAGCCCGACGGCAAGAGCTGGCGCGTCTTCACCCACGGCGGGCGGAAACCGACGGACCTCGATGCAGTCGAATGGTCCAGACGGGCAGTCTCCCTGGGAGCGGGCGAGATCCTTCTCACCAGCATGGACCAGGACGGCATGAAAAACGGCTACGACCTCGAACTGACCCGCGCGGTGAGCGACGCGGTGGAGGTCCCGGTAATCGCCTCCGGCGGAGCTGGCCGACTCGAGCATCTGGCGGAAGTCCTCGATCAGGGCAGGGCCAGTGCCGTTCTGGCGGCGTCCATTTTCCACTTTGGCACCTACACAATCCCCGAAGCCAAAGCCTTCCTCCACAGGCACGGCATCCCGGTCCGGGAGGTTTGATCATATCCGGTCGATCTCCACCTCCACGTCCATATCCTGATCGAGAGCACCCTTGAACGTCCCGCGGAACGGGGCGACATCGTCGTAATCGCGGCCCACCGCCACTTTGATATGCCGCTCGCCGGCCTCCTGGTTGTTGGTCGGGTCCAGACCCCACCAACGCCCCCCCGGCAGGAGTGCCTCGACCCAGGCGTGGCTGGCCGCGGCACCGATCAGTTCCGACCCTTCCCTGGTGGGATCGACCGGTTCGATGTAGCCGCTCACATAGCGGGCCGGGATCCCGCCGGTACGCAAGATCGACAGCAGGACATGCGCAAAATCCTGGCACACCCCTTTGCGAATGGAAATCACATCGGCGAGCGGCGTGCGGACATCGGTTGCCCCCGGCACGTACTCGAAATTCCGGTGAATCCATTCGTTTACCGCCCCGATGGTCTCCAACAGAAACGCACTCGACCGGATGAACTCCACCTCCAGCGGCTTGAGCACATCCCCGACAGGGACCAGGCGCGATGGACGCCGGTAATCGACCGCTTCGAACGAAGACCGGTTCACGATCTGGCGGGCCTCCGCCACCGTGACTGTGCGGCAGTAGTCCACCGGCTCCTGGGGACGCGTCTCAACCCTCGACGACGAAACGATACGGAGCATCGGGTGCCGAAACGGAATCGAGAAATACTCGACGCGGTTTCCCCAAACATCAATGAACCCGCGCACCGGCACCTCGGGTTGCACTTCCAGCGACCGCGACTCCACGGTCTGGGTTTTTCCCGTCACAGGGCAAAGGCGCAACTCGGCCACCGACTCCGAAGCCGACTGGCCATAACGGTAGGTTGTCGTGTGGGAGACCGAGAATCGCATAGTGTCGATCCAATTGAAAGCCGAGCCCCGAGCAAACGGATTCTCCACTGATCTGGTGAATGGGGTTGTGGGCTGGATCGGGTAGCAGGTTGCTCCCGATATCGCCTGACAATCGGCCAGGTTACGTCCGTATTCAGCACGCCCGGGATCGCGCGCAAGCTTGACACAATTGGAATTCGGAGGAGCATTCCCTTCGAAATGAAATTCCGTCTGCTCCCCCTCCTGGCTACCACTGCGGCCTGTATCGTTGGACCCTCGCTGAACGCCGAAGGCTTCTTCGGGCTGAAGGCATCCTCTCCACTCCTGGTCAGCGGGTCGGGAGGTTTCTACGTGGGTGGACCCGTCAATTCGGACGTGTCGGAACTTCGACCGGTTCTGGAGGCGGAGATCGGTCTCGGCGGCGGCAAGATTCTGGCAGGCATGGACACAATCGGGACCGGCTTTGGGTATGGAATCAAGGGTGCGGTATTGCGCACCTGGTTCGAACCGATCGGAGCGGACCGGGACAACACTTATCTCGGCATTGAGCTGGAGGGGAGCTACGACCTGATGATCGTCGGGCTGGGCGGATACCGCCGTGTGGAAGGGGATGGTGACGGGTGGATCGCATCGGTCTCGGTCGGATTCCGTTTCTAGTTGGGGCGAGGCAAGCACGGCGCAAAAAAAAGGCCCCGTCCCGCCTTTCGGCGGAACAGGGCCATAAACCTGGCGATAACCTACTCTCACAGGGCAGCGAGGCCCAACTACCATCGGCGGTTGAGGGCTTAACCGGCGTGTTCGGAATGGGAAC
>CAYVUQ010000052.1:0-9135 GCA_964454915.1 uncultured Puniceicoccaceae bacterium | reverse complement strand
ACGAGCGGGGCACCTTCGTTGCTGCCTTCGCCGGGGGCGACGGAATCGCCGAGGGCGACGGTCACCGAACCGGGGCCTTCGTAAACGAGCTTGACGGCGCTGTCGTCGCCATCGACCCAAACCATGTCGAACGAGTCACCGGTCTCGGTGGCCTGCACGGTCATGGCCGGCTCGGGGCCGCCGATGCCGAAGACGTTCTCGCCGCGGGCACCGTCGAACGGATCGTTACCGGTCGCCACAGCCACGGCGAGGAGTTGACGGTTTTCGAGCGACTCAAGGCCGAGACGGCTGCCGCTCATACGATTCTGGGACCCGAAGGCCCCCTTGCTCTTGGATTTGATCTTCATAGAGTTGATTCTGTTGATGAACTGATTTGATGTTCGAGTGTTTGTTTTCGGATTACCCATCCGAAACAAAGAAGGTTTTGGTGGAGTGACAGGCCCCTGTCAATACGGGATTCGAGCAAATTTTATTTTTTTTTCGCGGAGGGTTCGGGTTGGTTGTTCCGACCCGCATGGTTCACGGCACGCAGAGCCGGAGAGAGCGGCCATCGAGCCTTCGACAAGCTCAGGCCGGGGTGGGTGAACCTTACCGGCGGGTATCGAGGGGTGAACCCTACGACGGCTTTCGAGGGATAAACCCTCTCCTACGGCGACCGTCGAGGGGTGATCCCTCTCCTACGGGTGCCTTTATTGTAGGAGAGGCTTTACGCCTCGATCCATGCATTCCGGTAGCCATCGAGGGATAAACCCTCTCCTACGGCGGCCGTCGAGGGGTGAACCCTCTCCTACGGCGGCTTTCGAGGGGTGAACCATCTCCTACGACGGCTTTATTGTAGGAGAGGCTTTACGCCTCGATCCATGCATTCCGGTAGCCATCGAGGGGTGGACCCTCTCCTACGACGGCTTTCGAGGGGTAAACCCTCTCCTACGGCGATCGTCGAGGGGTGAACCCTCTCCTACGGGGTGTGCGGGAGGACGAGGCGGAGGCGGTCGCCCGGGTCAACGCCGGTGGCGGGGTCGATGCGGAGGACCAGGCGGATGCGCTCCGTCGAGGGATCGGGGAAGGGGTCGACGGTATCGACCGCAAAGGCGATCTGCGCGTCCGCCCCGCTCTCTCCGGCGGCGAAGAGGCGGAGCCGGTCGGGCCAGTCGGCGCCCGAGGCTGCGGTCGGGTCCAGGAAAAAGGTCGCTTTCAGCCAGGCCGCATCGGCGATTTCGGCGAGGGGTTCGAAGGCTTTGACGATGCCCCCTTCGGTGGCCGATACGCGCAGGACATGGCCATCCCAGGGTGCCCGTAGCACCCGCCGCTCCCGCTCGGTCTCGGCGAGGGAGAGCCGGACGGCGGCCATCCTGGCACCGGCAACGGCGAGTTTCGCCTGGATGCGGGCGTCCTCGAACTCCTCGCGGCTCACGAGATTTTCCGCGACCATGGTCTCCATCCGGGCGGCTTTCGCTTCGAGGTGGTCGCGGCGGGAGTTCTCGCGGCTGAGTTCGATGCGGGCCTCCTCGACCGCCAACTCCTCCCGGTCGGCCCTCAGGCGCAGGATGATCTCCCCTTTCTCCACCCGCACGCCTTCGTCCACCAGCACCTTCTCTACGATGCCGGCGACTTCCATCCCGGTTTCGACGGTGCGCTCCGGGGTGGCGGAAGCGATCCATTCGTATTCATCCTTTGCCGACAAAACGGTCGGCAGGGCGAGAACCAGAACAAGGACTAGCGGAGAGAACGAGGAAAAAGGACGACGGTTCATAGGAAGCGGATGCGAATGAAATGGAGAAAATCGCGGAAGGTTACAAAGGCCAGGCTCCGATGCCCCAGCTCCAGATCGGCCTTCCCGGTAAACTCCGAAACCTCGTCGGCCGGCAGCGCAAAGGAGGCCGGATCGACGGGAACGCGAATGGCGTAACGCAGCACGCCTTCCTGGGATTCATCGGAGAAAAGGGGATAGGTTTCCGCAGGATCGAGCGTGAAGGCGATTTCGCGCAGCGAATCGGCGGTGGGACGAAAACCTCCCTCGATCGTCTCCCCGGCCTCCAACCGGCGTCGCACTTCGAGCAGATCCTGCTCCCGAAGGTGCAGCACCATTTCCACCCCGCCGACACCGGCCAGCTCGACGACCGGATCCCCTTCGCTGAGGTAGGCCCCCACCCGGTGGCGGAGGTTGGCGGGGCCGACCACGACCCCGGGACCGGATGCGCGGAAAACGCTCTCCTCCAGGCGCTCGTCGAGCAGCCGCAGTTCGCTGTCGATCACCCGGGCCTCCAAACCGGCGAGGACGGCCTCGTCCTCCCGCCCTTCGGCCAGGGCGATGCGCTGTCGGGTGGATTCGCGGTCCCGGCGGGCGGCCAACTCGAGCCGCTCCAGGGCCGGACGGGACGTATCGAGGCGGGCGAGAATATCGCCGGACTCGACCCGGTCGCCCAGGCCGACCGAGACGGAGGCCAACGGTGCCCGGAAGGGAGCGGAAAGGACTCGGAAATCCTCGGCGAAAACCCGGGCGTCGGCGCGTACGTCGAAGGGGACCGGCAGGGCGAAAATCCCGACCAGGAGAGCCAGGAAGATGAGCACGGCGGCCCAGCGGGGCACGCGCCCGAAGAGCTTCGAACGGGAGCCCTCGGCAAGGCGCCGCGAAAGGGCTCCCCGCACCCCCTGCCCGGCGAGAACCCGCTCGAGACTCCGTCCGACGGGTGCTTCGAGCGGCGCGAGTTTTTCGGCGAGTTCGCGGGTGTCGGGCAAACTGCCGCGGCCCTCGATCAGGAGCATTCCGAAGACGAGGCCGTCGTTGCCGCGCAGGGCCAGGGCAGCGACCCAGTCGCCCGGCGTTTCCTCGAAATAGCCGGTGATCAGAGGATCGCGCTCCGGAGCGCCTTCTCCGGGTTCGCGGGCGGCAATGGCGAGGACGGGGCGGGAGGAAGGGGCACTTTCCCGAGCGGTTGCCTGGACGGCGACCCCCCGCAGAAGGGCATGGGCCAGATCCTTCAGAAAGACCGCTTCGGCGCTGCGTTCGACCACCTCTACGAGGCCGCTGGCCGCCCGGAGGCGGAAGCGCGAGTGGGAACGCGCCAGTCCGGAGAGGTCCACCCCACCCCGTGCGTTGGCCGGGGCGAAAAGGCAGACCCGCGAGCAACCCAGGAGCGATTGCACGTGGTTGACGACCTGGATGCCGAATTCGGCGGAGTCCGTCTCGCCGAGGATGGTCTCCAAAAGCTTGGCCCGCGCGGCGAGGGCGGCCGACTGCCTCGACATCTTCTCCGGCGACTGGTCGCGGAAAAAAGCGCCGATCTCGTCGGCGACCGCTTCGAAGAGCGGGCGGATCCGGCCCGCGGAAGCCGTGCCCGCGGAAATTCCGGCAGCGTGGAGGCAGCCGGACACCCGACCGCCCACACGCACCGGGAAGAATCCGTGGGCCAGGCCGGTATTATTATAAAGGGGGAGATCGGAAGCGGTCCAGGGGCGGCCCTCGATCGCGTTGGTCGCCGTGCCGTCGCTGCTGCGGCCCGGCTCGAGATACAGGGCGGCCCCCTCGGTGATCACCGTCCGGAGGGCCTTTTCGAAAGACCGGCGTTGGACGCGCGTGACCCCGCCGAGGGAGGAGGTGCCGAGAATGGCATGGACGGCCTCTCCCTCGTCGCCCCCGGTCCAGAAGAGCCCGACCTCGGAGACGAGATCCGAGTCGCGGAGCAAGCCGGCGACTCCCTCGGCAAACCCGCGCAACCCGGCGGACCGACGCCGCAAGGCCGCCAGCCGGGAGCGCCAGACCTCGGGATCGGGTAAGGCGGGATGCTGTTTTGCTTCGCTCATCGATCATCCTCCAGGGTCGCCAGCCGGGCGGAGACGCGCTCTTCGCCGACACCGGTCAGGTAGCGCAGTTCGTACACGGCATCATTGTGACGGTAGAGGGCCTCGATCCAGCGCAGACGGGCGGCGGAAAGCTCGTTGTCGGCCCGGAGCACCTGTTCCTGGTCGAGGTTGCCGAGTTCGAAGAGTCGGAAAATCTGGCGGCGGGATTCCTCCATGAGATCGACCGCCTCGCGCTCGGCATCCAGCATATCGGCGCTGGTGCGGAGGCGCTCGAGGGCCTCGGAATATCGCACGCGCCAGTTGAGGGCGAAGGCCCGCAGGTTCTCGTCCGCCTCGCGGCGGTCGGCCAGGGCCACCCGGCGCTCGCCGCGCTGGCGCATGCCGTCGAAGATGTTCCACTGCACCGTGATCCCGACCGCCCAGCCGTGCAGGTTGGTCTCGAAATCGTAGTAGGAGGAGGTGCTCTGGTAATTGGCGAACCCTTCCACCCGGGGCACGATCTTCAGCTCGGTGGCGGAAAGGTCGAAATCGGCCGCTTCGGACAGGGATTCGAGGGCTTGCCATCGGGCGCTCCCACGCGGATCGCGGTCGAGGGGATCGTCGGAGGACGGGTCGAAGGCCTCGGCGGCGAGCGCACCGACGACCGGGAGCGGCCCGGCGGCAGCCCCGTCGTCGAGACCGATCGTGACCCTCAGGCGGGCCGCAGCCTGGCGGAGGTTCATCTCGGCCGAACCCAGATCGACCTCCGCACGGGCGAGACGCGACCGGGCGGTCAGCACCTGGTACTCGCGGACGCGGCCCGACTCGAAACGCTTGCGGGTGATCTCCAGAAGCGCCCGGGCGCGCTCAAGGTCCTCTTGCCGCAGCTCGACCATCTTGCGCGAGAGAAGGACCCGGTCGAATAGCGCGTTCACGTTGCGGGCCACGGAGAGGGCCGTGTCGAGGGCGAGCATTCGCTCGGCGGCGACACGCCGGTTGGAGGAGCGCCAGCCGTAATAGTTTTCGAAACCGGCGAAGAGCGACTGCCTCACCTCGACGCGGGCGGAGTAGGAATCCTGGGTGATGGGGGTCTCCGAGGTGGGCGGGGGCTCCTGACCAGCCTCGATGGCGCGCTGTATGGCGTCCTCCTGGGCATCGGTAGGCGGAGCGCGGTCGATGAGGCCCTCGGAGCGGTGTTGCAGGTTGCCCGAAGCGGAGAGCTGGGGCAGGGAACGGGACCGCGTGGACCACAGCCGACCCTCGGCACGCCCGAGCCGCTGCAAGGCCGCCCGCACCTCCGGGCTGTTGGAGATGGCCAGGTCTATTGCGGCGGTGCGGTCGAGAGTGGTGGCGCCGGGCTCCTCCGCCAAGGCGCGCGAATCCTCCGCCTCGTCCACCTCGAAGCCTGTAAGAACCGTAGTGCCGAGAGCCAGCGCGCAAACCGCTACCACACATCGGATCGGGGGAAAGAATCGACAAGCCTTCATGGCTCAAAGAGATTCGAAGGATACACCTTACGCCGTTTCGTCGGGATCAACCGCTTCCGAACCGGCAGAGTCCTCCCCTTCCATCGACGCAGGCAGTTCCCCGGCGGCCTTGGCTTCGCCTTTGGCCAGGAAAACGGCGGCAAGGCCGCTGGGCTTCCCATCCTTCAGTAACGGCACCGCTTTGACGTCGAGTTTAAACTGCTTGTAGAGAACCGGAAGGGGATTGTCCCGCGCAAAAAGGTCGCGCTCGGATCCCATGGCATCCTCCAGGTGACCGATCATGCCCCCGCAAACCCTCATCATTTCTTGCAGATAGCGGAGCGCCATCATCGGGGAAATTCTCTTAAAGAGACCGAGACTGAGGACGAGGTCGAAAGAACTGTCGGCGAACGGGAAACGCTCCTGCGGGTTCCAGATTTCAAGGTGTTCCGGGGCGTCCGGAAAGGTACTCCTCCAGATTTCGGAGAGCGCAGCATCGTGGTCGAGGCCCGTCCAGTCCCAATCATCATAGGCCCGGGGAAGGAGCATCCAGTCGCCGTTGGGCGCGGCACCGACAAGAAGAACCTTGCGAATCGACTCGTCCTGCGTGAATCCCGAAAGAAATTCGGCGCGGTGGGGTCCGACGGACGGAGTCGCGCCGGAAGAAACGGCCCGGGACTGAACGCGGGCCTCGAAGGCTTCCGCCTCGCGCACATCCACCTCCGGCTGGGGGATCAGGAATTGTTGCAGCCCGCGACCCGTCAGGCGGGCCACCGCAATGCCCGGCTTGACCGGAGAGGAGTCCGTCTCTTGCGGGAAACGCAGGGATAACGCCCCCACCGGAGCCCCAAGCTGCAATGCGTCGTGAGCCGCCCCGAGAGGAATCTTGCGCTTCAAGAACTCGATTTTCGTCTCCTTGCCCTTTTTCTTGGTAATCCACTCGAAGAGATCTTCGCGCAGGATGCCCCAAAGTCCGTCACAAACGAGTCCCACCGCGTTCGCCCAACCTACCAGGGAATTGTAGTCGAGCCCTCCGAAACGGTGCAGGGGATTGGTCAGCGAGTTGCCGCGAGCACCCCCGCGAACCACCCGGCTTTCCAGGGAAGGCAAACAAGTGCCGTTCACAAACTGCACCCAGGCGATCCCCTTCGGATCGAGGAAATCCATGAACCGGGTCAACGAACCGATCCGACCGTCCCAATACTCGTGGAAATGAAGGAAGAGAATGGCGTCGAACGGGCCATAGGCCTCCACCTCGGAGGCAAACGCATCGAAATCCCATTCCCCGCAGAGGGGTGCCTCATCCTCCGTTCGCGTCAGGTCGTCCCGGGAGTCGGCCCGAACAAGCCGAGCCTCGGAAGGCAATGCGGAACGAAGGGAGGACGCGAAACGACCGTCCCCCGAACGCAGAACGAGAACATGCCGGTAGGAGGACCAGTCTTTCCCTAACAGAAACTGTTCGAATGGATTGGCAGATGGATACGAGAAAAGATTCATAAAAACCGTTGAGCACAGCGGCCCGCCACGGGGAAGTCAATCGAAAGTCCGCCCGCAGAGGGTTCATCCCACCCTGGCCTGAGCCCGTCGAAGGCTCGATCCCCGTAGGAGAGGGTTCACCCCTCGACCTCCGTAGGAGAGGGCCCACCCCTCGACCTCCGTAGGAGAGGGTTTACCCCTCGATCCCCGTAGGAGTTTACCCCTCGAATCCGGGACTTCGATCAAGGTCCTCAATGAAGGGGCACGGTCTGCCAGGCCCCGTCGATATCCAGAACGTGGAACGGATTGCCGAACGGACTTTGCAAAAAGCTCCATCCGCTTCGAACCCCCCACATCCATCCGGACGTGAAAATGTAGGCCCATTCCTCCCGGACGAAGTCGTGCAGGGAGCCCCAATCCTGCGATTCCAGATGATAAACTTGAACGGAATCCCCCTGCGAAGGGAGGAGGCGAACAAACTGGGCTTCTTCGGAATCGTAGGCCCAGTTGTTCCTCACCACATAGTGCCAGCCTTCGAGTTCTTCGTCGTTGATCAGCTTCATATGGTTCGCCTCGAGCCAGGGATAGCCCTTGCCGGGATAAGCTCCGGAGGAGCGACCCATCAGAGCGTCAACGAGGAGAGGACGCTCCGTGCGATCATCGACCGGCCACGGCTTATTTTCAGCCACGTTCCAGGGGTTATCCCAGGCCTGCCGCGTATTCGGAGCCACGGAATGAAGGCCCCACCCCTCCTCCGGCCATTCGGCGGAATCCGTCCCATCCCAAGTAAAGGTGTACTGCGGATAACCGTTCCCTACGACCGTTCCATTGGCCGCCTCGAAGTTCATTCTACCGTCCGGCTGGGTATTGTAGCTCGGAACCGGGTCGCCCGGCTGCCAGTTGGCGATCTGCTGGTTGAGGTGGTCCTGTTGGCTCTGGGGAATGAGATCCCAGTAGGAATCGTTCTTCCACCATTCATCCGTCCACTCGAAATAAGTTCCACCATTCACAAAGGCGAGGTAACTGTTCATCGCTTCGACATCGGCATTGAGGTTGCTCGCGGCCGTCTGCCGACCGGCCTTGCTCTTTTCTTTCAACCTGGCCGTTCCTTCGGAAGGGCCTTTGGCACCCGCGGGATCGTTGGTCGTCGCGGAATGGCCCCACTCGGTAATCAACAGCGGCTTCCGAAATGCCTTATCAAAAACGTTGGTTTGGTAGGTCTGGAGACTTTCCTCCATACCCGCGTAGATATTCAGCCCCCAGACGTCGCAGATGGTCGAGATGATCATTTCGACGGGAACCGCCGAATAATCGGTGTTCGACGGATTCCATCCGATGAGACTACTGCGCAGGTCCTTGCCGGCCTGTTCGAAATCAATGGAGGGAGACTGCCCGTCACTCGGCAGGTTGCTCAACGCCGAATCGGAAAGATCCACCGTGGTCGAACCGTCATACAATGTGGTATCGTTCTGCCATGCGATCGTGATCAGCTTTTCGTTATCGCCCAGGCCCGCCCGGATACGCTCAGCCATCAGGTAGTAGTAGGACCAAACATACGCGCTGGTGTTCCGCGGGCCCTGATTCTGCTCGTTGGCCATGCAGAAAGCCATGACGTTCGGTTCGTCTCCGTAGAGCGATGCGAGCTTCTCGGCCGTCTGCAGGTAGAAGTTGGCGTAGGACAACTTGATCCGATCCGTTCCTCCGTTGAAGACGTTGCCCCCGTCCAGAGCGATTCCAAGGATCGCGTAAATATCATTGTCTGCCAAAGCCTGGAAAAAACCGTCCCGGTCATCAAAAGGCTCCGAGCTTCCCGTTGCAGTGATCGGACTGGCCTGGGTCAACGAACGCATCTGGGTGAGGTCGTTGGTCGGCTGCCAATACCAGAACGCATAGGTGCGGAAACTGTTGATCCCGAGATCTTTCATGAGAGGGAGGTCTGTCTTTGCGATCTGCTGCCAGGGGCCGTGGAACCAATCGCCGATTTGCGGCGCAAAGTGAAAACTGGCTCCGAGAGGCACTGGAGAGTAAGCCACGCCCTTGGCGAAGAAAGGCTGGGCATCCTTGGCGATATAGACCGCATCGGGGGAAGACGCGATCCCCGCCAGTTCGACGGTGAACTTCGTGTTGGTCGAAGCAGTGCCAGAACAAAATCCGACGGATAATCCAAACAGAAAAAAAGCGATCCTTCTCATGGCAATAAGATTCCCCGCTATCTACAGCGGCATCAAGAAAAGAGAATATTTTATCTGTTTTTTGACGACTCAGGAAAGCCATGCCCCACGAGGCAATCCGGTAGCGGATGGCCTTCAGGCCTCCGTTCGCATCGGCGGGCCCGCAACTGCATCGCCGCAACCCACCCTCGGCGCTCCCGGGCAAGGCTGAAGCCATGCCCCACGGGGCACTCTTCGCC
>CAYVUQ010000051.1:0-9207 GCA_964454915.1 uncultured Puniceicoccaceae bacterium | reverse complement strand
CAAAAACAACCCTGTGGTCCCGGCCTCCATCATGATCGAGGCACTCGGGCAGCTTGCGGTACTCTTCCTTCTGAAGGGGGAGACGGATGCGGTTCCCGGCGATGTTTCTCCCGAAAGCGTGTTTTTCAAGAGCTGCGACGGAGTCCGCTGCCACCGCATTTGCCGCCCTGGCGACCATTTCACCATGGAGGTCAAGCTCAAGCGCATCCGGCGCCCGATCGCCGTCTTCGAGGGCAGCATCACGGTAGGGGCCGAAAAGGCGGCTTTCGCCGAAGAGATATCCCTGGCCTTCGACACCACCGCCAACGCCGACGTGGCGGCGGTCCATCTCAATGGTTCGGCCCACGAGGCGGTCCACGCCTCCTGAGAATCCTTCCGCCGGAGAAGCCGCACCGATGCGGAACATCCGCCGGGTTCTTTACCTCTGCACCACCTTTCCGCGCATCTCGGAAACTTTCGTCGAGCGGGAGGTCCGTTTCCTCCGGCAATCCCTTCCCCTCGAAGTTCACTCCCTCTGGAGAGGCGGTCACGCCCCCGGAATTCCCGTTCGGCCCCACCCGTTGCGCCGCCTTTTCCGCCTGTTCTTCCACATCCCTCGCTGGACCGTCCGGCATCCTCGCCGCATGTGCCGCCTCCTCGAAGCCGTACTGCGCCATCCACCACGGTCCTTTCTCGACGCCCAGGAAACCGGACTCGGATTGGGAACCGGAATCCTTTTGGCCGATGAGATACGACGCGATCCACCCGGCTGGATTCACTCCGTGTGGGCGACGGCACCGGCCACCGCCGCCTGGACCGTCCATATCCTGACCGGCACGCCCTTCTCTTTCGGAGCCCACGCCTACGACCTGTTCCAGAACGGCGGCGACTGCCTTCTGCGGGAAAAGATCGCATCGGCAGCCTGGATTCGGACCTCAACCACAGCCGGGCGCGAAGAGCTCGTCCGCCGGGGTGCCGACCCTGAACGGGTCCATCTGGTGCGACGGGGACTGGAGACACTGCCCGAAATGAACACGCCTCGCTCCGCCGAGGGGGGACCGCGCGTTCTTTCCGTAGGGCGGCTGGTTGAGAAGAAGGGATTCCGGGACCAGATACTGCTGTTTGCCGAGTGGAAGAAAATGCGTTTTCCATTCGAAGCCGACATCATCGGAGACGGTCCCCTGCGCCGGGAACTCGAGAATCTGATCGCGTCACACGGATTGACCCGCCAGGTCCGGCTTCGGGGGGCTCTTCCACGACATGAAATCGATCCATGGTTTCAGCGCGCCGACCTTTTCCTGTTCACCGGACTCGTCGCGCGGACAGGCGACCGGGACGGCCTTCCAAACGTTGTCCCTGAAGCCATGGCGCATGGTGTTCCGGTAGCCGCGCGGGCCTCCCCTGGAGTTTGCGAAGCGGTTGCCGACGGAGAAACGGGCGTCCTTCTTCACAGCAAATCCCCTGGAACGTGGGCCACGAACCTCGCAGAGCTGTGGAGAGACAGGGACCGTCGCACTCTTCTTGCCGCGAACGCCCGGAGTTGGGTCGAAAGAGAATTCCGCACCGCGGACAACTCCCGGAACCTGGCGAAACTCATCGGAAACTCATTGAATGAAACACATCCTCCTCAGCCGCACTGACCGGATCGGAGATGTGGTTCTCACAACGGCCACATTCGAACCCCTGCACCGGAAATTCCCGGACGCGCAAATCAGTCTGCTGGTCCGTCCCGAAATCGTCCCGCTGTTGGAGAACGATCCCTGCGTACAACCCTTGCGCTGTCCTCCCGGCAGAGGAGCAAAAGGGCTTTGTGTCCGACGCATCCTCTCCTGGTGCAGGGCCATACGGCATATCCGGGCTGATGCAGCGGTGTTCCTCCATCCGGACAACGACCTGCAGATCGCCGCAGCCCTGGCTGGCGTGCCCCGTAGAATCGGCTACCGTCGGCAGACGGGCCGACTGGCCCTGAACGAAAGCATTCCCTACCGTCGGCACCTCGGGGAGAAACACGAAGCCATCTGCAACTTCGATCTTCTCGAGAGAATGGGATGCTCCCCACCGCGTGAACTACGGCCGCGGCTGTTTCTCGGGCGAAACGACGCTCCGCCCGCCGAAACCCCCTTTGCGGTTCTCCACCCGGCGGCCTTTGGCTCCAAGCCACGCTGGCCCGCGTCCCACTTCGCGGAACTCGCGGCAGCAATTCACCGGACCTTCGGCTGGAGGATTGTCCTCGTCGGAGGAGACCCAAGCCCCGATCTGGCCGATTTGTTAGCCAAAGGCCCGTTGCCCCCGGGGTGCTGGACCGACCGTGGGGGCCGGGATACACTCCTGGAAACGGCGCACCTCCTTGGACGAGCAAGAGTAGTGGTCTCGCGCGACAGCGGCCCCGCACACCTCGCAGCCGCCCTCGGAACACCCCTCGTCTGCCTCATGGGCCAATGTGACCCCATCCATTCCCCCACCCGCTGGGCACCGATCGGAACCAGCGTGAGGACCCTCGTCAGCGACCTAGCACAGGAAAAAGGAGAAACCCGCCAAGCCCGTTGGCGGCGCTGCTTCGCCGCCATCAGCCCGACGCAGGTCATGAACTCGATCAACGAGCTTCTGGGAGAATCCTCATATCGTCGCCTGAATCCATGAAAGGAGAAGCCCTCCTACTTACGGAGGATAGCACCATTCTTTACGGTCGAAACGTTCTCCGACACAACGGCTCCCATGCATCTCAATGGAGAAAACCGTGTACTCAGGGAAGCCGTTGTCTCCGCTGTGAAGGGGGTTGGCACACTGCTGCCCTTGGCCATCACACTGTATGTTTTGTACCTGATGGGATCGTTTCTGGAGAGCTACTTCGGTGGAGTAATCAGGACAGCCATTCCCGAAGGATGGTATTTCCCCGGCCTGGGATTTCTCTTTGGGGTGCTCGTTTTGATGCTGGCCGGATGGTTGGTACAAATCGCCGTTATGAGGACAGTCCTCATGTTCTTCGAGGGACTGATATCACGCGTGCCCCTGCTGAAATCGGTGTACGGTTCGATTCGGGATTTCACGGAGTATTTTCAATCGCGTTCGAAATCCCGGGCGAGCCGCGTGGTTCTCTACCAGCCGATGGAGTCGGAACCCACGCGGCTGGTCGGCTTTCGGATGAGCGAGAAAGTCGATCCGCACATCAACACCTCGCGGGGCGGGGAATGGTGTTCGGTCTATCTGCCGATGAGTTACCAAGTGGGTGGCTTTACCGTCATCGTCCCGACCAGCCGGGTAGCCGAGTTGGACTGGTCATTCGAAGAAGCCATGCGCTACGTCTTGACGGCCGGCGTCAAGAGCCCCCAGAGAAGCCGCTTCGAAAACGAGGCCGACACAGCCGACAGCCCGGCGTCCGAGCACCCGTCGGGTACGGGACAGCATCACGGGAATCCAGCGAAATGATACCGAATCCAGTGTAAATCGACAAGCGCAGAAGTCCTCCGCCGAGCAAGCTCAACCAGCGCAATACCAAAAGCTTCCCCGGCCTCCAACAGTTTCCCCGGCCTCCTCAAAGTTTGATTTACGACAATTATTTTCACGATCGTGAAGATAATTGTCGTGATTTTTAAGTCAGGCAAAAATTTTCTTGCGTGCGGGGTGGGGCTGCTCTGTGCGTTGATGCGAGGGAGTTCGGGGAGTAGAAGGGTGCTTGCGTTGCCTGGCATTCACAGGCAAATTGCGCCGAATGGAAAACGAGAACGCCACCATCGAAACGAGCAAGGGACCCATGGTCGTAACATTCTGGAGCGATGTCGCCCCAAAGACCGTGGAAAACTTCAAAAAGCTGGCCCGCGACGGGTTTTACGACGGAACCGCATTCCATCGGATCATGAAGGGGTTTATGATCCAGGGAGGGGACCCGCTTACGAAGGACGCTTCCAAAGAACATCTTTGGGGGACCGGCGACCCGGGCTACAAGATCAAAGCGGAGTTCAATGATCGCCCCCATCGCAAAGGCGTGCTCTCGATGGCGCGCGCCGCGGATCCCGATTCGGCCGGGTCGCAGTTCTTCATCTGTCTCGACGAATGCGCTTTCCTCGACGGCCAGTACACCGCCTTTGGCGAAATCGAATCGGGCGAAGAAGTTCTTGAGGAAATCGGCGAAACGCCCTGCGAATTCGGCCCTGGTGGGGAAAAGAGCCGCCCGTCCGAACGGGTCGAAGTGACCCGCGTGACCATCGGATAACCCGGTCCCCCGAACCCACGCCCGGGGAAAGGCCCGCCTTCTCCTCCGCCCCGCTTTCGCTATGGAACTGACCGGATGGCAGTGGGTGGCGGCATGCGCCGCCGCATTCGGGGTCGGTCTCGGCAAAGGCGGATTGCCCGGTCTTGGGAACCTGGCGATCGCGATCTACGCGCTTATCCTTCCCGCCCGTCTCTCGGTCGGGGTTCTCCTGCCAGTGCTGATCTGCGCCGACCTGGTCGCCGTTCTCGTTTACCGCCGCGACGCCGACTGGCAAGTGATCCGCCGACTGCTGCCATGGACATGCATCGGCCTGGCGGCTGGAGCGTTCGTCTTCGGCAGCATCGAGGATCGGGGCATCGAGATTCTGATCGGTGCTGTTCTTCTGGGGATGACTGGTCTGCATCTCACCCGTGAGGCTTTGGCAAGAGGCCGGGTAGCAGCAGTCCAAGGGAAACGCGAAACGGTCGTTCGCTCCGGAACGGGCCTCATCGGTGGGTTCGCCACAATGGTGGCCAACGCCGCCGGGCCGGTGGCCGCACTTTACCTGATTTTCCTGCGTCTTCCCAAAATCACTTTCGTCGGCACGCTCGCCTGGTTCTTCCTCATCGTGAACTGGCTCAAGCTTCCCGTCCTGATCGGCCTGGGGGCGGTGAACTTGTCTTCGGCAGCAATTTCGCTTCCCGCAGGAGTTTTCGCCATGGCGGGTGTTTTGGTGGCCCGGTTGATCGTCGGTCGGATTTCACAGCGGGTCTTCGAATGGTTGATCTGGATTTTCGTCATCGGCGCGGGGCTCCAACTTCTTTTCGGCTAAAAGAGACGTCCGTTGTGTTTGCCAGAAAGCGGAATCGCAGAAATCCTGCCTTGGGATCAACATGACAACCGCGGGACCAGATGAAACGCTCGGTAAAATCTACCGGAAGCAACTTCTCGAACTCTTCCACCACCCTCTCGGGACCGGCCCCGTTCCCCCGGAAGCAACAGAAGGCGCGGCGCGCAACCGAACCTGCGGCGACGTGGTGACCTTCCACGCGCTCCAGCGCGGTGCCCATCTGGCCGAGTGCCGTCAGCGCACGAGTGGATGTGCCATCGCCACTGCGACCGCATCCCTCCTGACCACGCACCTTGAAGGTCTTCGCCTGGACGAAGCCTTTCGGCTGCTCGAACAGATTCGGACGATGATCGAAACCGGAAGCCCCGCCCGGCTCCCGGATGATCTCCGCGCACTCGCGGGCGTCCATCCCTTGCCCTCCCGCCACGAATGCGTGGGTGTTGCCCTGGACGCCGCGGCGGCCTGTCTGCGAGCCCTCGGAACCCAAACCCCATGAGAGCCGGTTGCAGCAGTTGCGGAAGCACTCTGGAGGCCGAAGACGCGAGCTTCTGGATCCGGCTCGGCGTGGCACTTGTCCTCGCCGGGCAAAGCATGGTTTTCGGCCTGGCGATCAATCTATCGAGCCCCGAATTCGCCTCTTCTTCCTACTACTGGCTGCACGGCGCACTGATCGCATCGGCCTTGGTCTCCATCGCCCTGCTCGGACCCCGTTTGGCCAGGGAATCCTGGCGGGCACTACGGGCGGGCCGGATCACGGTCGAGGCTCTGTTCGTCGTCAGTTGTGCCGGTGCGCTGGCTGGTTCGCTGATCGCCACCTTCACCGGCGTTGGGGCCGTCTATTACGAAGTTGTGGCCATCGTACTCGCCGTTTACTCGGTTGGAAAACGGATCGGCAGGGTCTCCCGCGGTCGGGTGCTGCGAGAGATCGAGTCCTACCGCGAGATGTTCGACCGCGCACGCGTGATGGGCGAAAACGGGACCGAAACCCTGATGCCGGCGGCCGCAGTCCCGCGCGGCGCATCCGTCCGCATCGACCCCGGCGAGCCGGTTTCCGTGGACGGTATCGTATCCGGCGGCGAAGGATACATCGAACAATCGCAGCTCACCGGCGAACCCGTTCCGGTCGTTCTGCGCCCCGGCTCGGAAATACACGCAGGGTCGTGGTCGGTGGACGGCACGTTCACCGTGGAGGCAACCACCGGTCCCGGGGAACGCCGGATCGACGGCATCCTCGCCTGGGTGGAAGAGGCCCGTGAAAGGCCGTCCCGCCTGGAAGCCTGGGCGGACCGCACCATCGGATGGTTCTTTCCCTTCGTCGTGACGGCGGCCGTTCTCGTCTTTGCGGGATGGTTTGCCGCCGGGGCTGGTTGGGCCGAGGCACTCTTCAACGCGATGGCTGTCCTTTTGGTGGCCTGCCCGTGCGCACTGGGTCTGGCGACACCCATCGCCGTCTGGAAGGGAATGTTCCGGCTCGCCGAATCCGGTTTTCTCTGCCGTCACGGTTCCGCTTTCGACGCCCTTGCCCGCACCCGCAGGATATTCTTCGACAAAACGGGCACCCTGAGCGATGCGCGGCTGGTCGTCCGCGATTTCGAAACGCTTCCGCAATGCTCCGTAGCCGGGCACGAACTGCGCCGGTGGGTGGCCGCCGTCGAGACCGGGCAGGACCACCCGGTCGCACGTGCCCTGGCCCTGATCGCCGATCCTGGCGAGACGGTTGTAACGGATCGGCGGATACGTCCGGGAAAAGGCATCGCAGCAACCATCCGGCTTCCGGACCGCACCGCCCGGGTGATGATCGGTCCGGAGGATTCGCACATCACGGTCCATTTGGACGACGAACCCGTCGCCCGCGCGCGGATCGAAGAAGTGCTGCGGGGCGATGCGGAAGAATGCCTTGCCGGACTGCGCGACCGGGGGATCGCCGTGGAAATCCTCTCGGGCGATCCGCGGCCCGCATGGGAGCAAATCGGCGATGTCTCCGTGGAGGGGTCTTTGTCCCCGGAAGAGAAAGCGCAACGGGTCCGCGCTTCCGTTGGCCGGGGCGAAGAACCTCTCTTCGTCGGCGACGGCATCAACGACACCCCCGCCATGGCGACCGGGGCGGCCTCCGTCTCCATCGCCGACGGTGCCGCCCTGCCTCGCGCCACTGCGGACGCCATCCTCACCTCGAACCACCTCCGGCGCATCCCCGGAGCCATCGACCTGGCCCGCCGGGTTTACCATGGGGTGCGGGGCAACATCCGGTTCGCGGTGGTGTACAACATCGCCGGAATCACCCTGGCCGCAGCCGGTATCCTGCATCCGGTGGTGGCCGCCCTGCTCATGCTTGCGTCGAGTGCCACCGTATCCATCCGCGCACTGCACAGTGCCGAATTCCCGCAGTGAAAATCTCTCTCGTAACGGAAACCTTTCCTCCGGAAATCAACGGAGTAGCGATGACCTTGAAACGGCTCGCAGACGGGCTCGCGCGGGGCGGGCACCGGGTGCAGGTGATCCGCCCGCGCCAGAGGGAGGAACACCCGCGGGACCCCGCCTTCGAAGAGGTTCCGGTTGGTGCGGTTCCAATCCCTGGCTACTCGGAGCTGAACATGGGACTGCCGGTGCTGACGAGGATAGACGCCCTGTGGCGCGCCGATCCGCCCGACGCTGCCTACCTGGCGACCGAAGGACCCCTCGGGCTTTCGGCACTGATGGTCGCACTGGCCCGGGGGATCATGCCGGTCTCCGGGTTCCACACCAACTTCGACCAGTACTTGCGCCACTACCGGCTCCGATGGCTCGAAGGTATCGCCGAAGCCTATCTGCGCACGGTCCACAACTCGACCTGGCGCACATTCGGTCCCTCGCGCGACCTCCTGGAGCGCTTGCGGACGACCGGTTTCCGCAACCTGCGCCTTTTGGAACGAGGCGTGGACACCGAGTTGTTCTCGCCGGACAAGCGTTCGCTCTCTCTTCGGAGGTCCTGGAACGCCGGGGACGCAACGCCGGTCTTTCTCTACGTCGGCAGGATCGCCTCGGAAAAGAACATCGATCTGGTCTTCCGCGCCTGGAGAGACATCCGCCGCATCACGCCGGACGCCCGGCTGGTTCTGGTCGGGGACGGTCCTGCCCGGTCGGCTCTGGAGGCCCAGGAAACCGGTGCCCTGTTCGCTGGCGCACGGCAAGGGGACGATCTCGCCGCCCACTATGCGTCGGCCGATTTTTTCCTCTTCCCCAGCCTGACCGAAACGTTTGGAAACGTGGTCACCGAAGCACTCGCAAGCGGCCTGGCGGTTCTCGCCTTCGACTACGCGGCAGCCCGCAAGTTCATCCGCGACGGGATCAACGGCAAGACGGTTCGCTTCGGCGATGAGGACGCCTTTCTCGGGGTTTCACGGGAATTGGCGCACCCGGATGGCGACTGGCAGAAACTGCGCACCGCCGCACGCGACACCGCACGCGAAATCTCCTGGGAGAAGGTGCTTCAACGCTTCACGACCGATCTGAAGGAAGCCCTGGCCCAGCGGCACCGCGAGCACTCCGAACAGGTTTAGATTCCACCCGCGTTCCGCATCCATGCCCGAGATACTGCTCATCCTTCTGGTCCTCGGGGTTGGCCTTTTGCTCCGCTGGATGGCCCAGTGGGATCCCGGCCTGCTCCTGTGGGTTGTGACCGTAACACTGGTCGTGCTCAACTTCGGCATGACGTTCATCAACTGGATCCAGTCCATCCGTCGCGACGCACGTTTCCTCGACGCATGGATTCTCGGCCTGGTGCAGATTGGGGTCGGCACCGGTCTGCTGGCCGTCTTTCTTCCCACCCTCGGCGACCGACCGGAGACCTGGCTGGCCGGGACACCGTTCATCGCCGGGGGGGCGGTGGTTCTCATCCGGCGAGCATTTCCTCCGCGTGGGAGCGGGCGGTCTTCGAACCACGGTCCCCGAGCATCCGGGCGATCTCGTTGACGCGGGCGGCCCTGTCGGTGCCCAGGTCTCGCAGCACGATCCGCGCGCTTGCCCCGGACTGGTCCTTCTCCACGACGAACTGGCCCCGTGCGGCCGCCGCCACCTGGGGGAGGTGGGTGATCGAGAAAACCTGGTTGCGCTCGGCCAGCCGTGCCATCTCGCGCCCGATCTCGCGCCCGACCTCGCCGCCCACGTTGGCGTCGATCTCGTCGAAAACGAGCACTGCGGTGCGGTCCACCTC
>CAYVUQ010000050.1:4149-9254 GCA_964454915.1 uncultured Puniceicoccaceae bacterium | reverse complement strand
TTATTGTGATTGGTGTGGAAACCTTCTTCGAGGTTGGGACGGATCGGCACACTCCGAAAGCCAGGAGGTTCCTCGAAGCTGAAGATCGCTTGCTATCCCCTCATGCGAAAGTGGATGCGCCCAGGTATAGGCATTCCCCTCAAGGCTTGGGCGGCCATTTCATCAGTGGACTCGGGGCAAGAAAAATAAGACGGACAAAAATAAGGCAAGAAATTTATGTCTGGCAAAAAATAATGCAGGAGCTGCCATTGCCAGAGTATGGCTTTGGTAGTGGCGGTGGGGCCGTCAGTCTCAGTCGGCTGAAGCCGGAACCTCGGGGAGGGACTTCTTCTTCTCTTGCGCCGGGGATGAAGGGAATCAGGCTCCCTTTATCACGCGCCCCTTACGACTGGGCACCGGTTTGCCAGTCGTATTTCGGTGTCAGCTCGCGCTCCTCGACGTGTTTACGGTCGCCCTTGTGCCACCAGTAGAAGATCGGGCTGGCGATGTAGATGGAGGAGAAGGTTCCGGTGATGATCCCCACGAGAAACACGAAAGCGAAGTCCACGATCACACCCGCGCCCGCCAGGTAGAGGGCCAGCGCAGCCATGAAAGTGGTCACGCTGGTCAGAATCGACCGCCCGAGGGTCCGGTTGATAGCAAGATTGATTACCCGCTTCAAGGTGAAGGTCGGGTTCAACTCCAATTCCTCGCGGATCCGGTCGAAGACGACAATGGTGTCGTTGATCGAATACCCGACGATCATGAGAATCGCCGCGATCATAGGCGCAGAGAACTGGCCGTCGGCCAGGACGAAAATCCCGATGGTCATCAGAACGTCGTGTACCGTGGCCGCCACCGCGCCGATGCCGTAGCCGACTTCGAAGCGCAGGGCGATGTAGAGGAGGATGCCCGCCAGGGCAACAAGAACGGAGAGGATGGCATTGGTCTGAATCTGCTCGCTGACCGCGCCGCCGATGCTGGTCTGTCCCTGTAATTCAAGGCCCGCCTGCGGGTAGGCGGCCATGAGGGCTTCGAAAAACTCCCCGCCCTTGCCGGTTTCGGTTTGGACGGCGAGGGTTTCGCTGTCGTCCACCAGGCTGACCTGATAGACGCCCGAGACCTCGCCGAAGCCGCCGTCCGAGGCGGTTTTCTCGATCCCGGTCAGGGGCAGACGCTCTTCGAATGTCATCGTGATCTCGTCGCCCCCGACGAAGTCGATGCCGAAGAGGTGGTCCCAATGCAGGTAAACGGCGACCACGCCTGCGGCCACGATGGTCCATGATGCCATAAAGGCGGGCTTGCGGAACTTGAGGAAGTCGATGGAAGGGGGGCCCGGCAGGTTCCAGCCAAGCACGCGCTTCACGCCCAGCTTGAAGACCAGTATCTCGAGCAGAAAGCGGCTGACTACGAGGGCGCAGAAGACGGACGAGCAAATCCCGATCGCGAGGGTCACACCGAAGCCCTTGACCGGGCCGGTCCCGAGCCAGATCAGGATGGCTGCGGTGATCAGGGTGGTCACGTTGGCATCCACGATGGTCGAAAACGCCTTTTCGTAGCCGCCGATCAGGGCGTTGCGGGGGCTCTTGCCCAAGCGCAATTCCTCGCGGATACGCTCGAAGATCAGGATGTTGGCGTCCACCGCCATGCCGACCGTCAGCACCAGAGCGGCCACGCCGGGGAGGGTCAGGGTAGCACCGAGGCTGGCCAGGACGCCGAGCACGACGGCGACGTTGACGAGGATGGAGAGCACCGCGACCACGCCGCTGAGCCCGTACCAGAGGATCATGAAGGCGATCACGAGTCCGGCACCAATTTCGGCTGCCATGACACTTTTGTCGCGGGCGTCTTCGGCGAGGGAAGGGCCCACCTCGCTCATTTCGTCCACGGTGAGCTCGTATTCGAGCGGGTTGTTGAGGACGTTGGCCAGCTCGATGGCCTCGCGCTGGGAAAACCGTCCAGTGATCCGTGCGCCGCCGCGGATGACCTCATCGACACTGGGTGCACTCTTGAGTTCGCCGTCGAGGACGATGGCCAGCTGGCCCACGCCGCCCTCGCGTGCGTTGGCTTCGACGATTTTCTCGGTGATTGCGGCGAAGCGGGAGCTGCCTTCGGAAGTGAAGTCCATGTACACCTCGTAGCCGCCGACCTGGTTGGGCATGGCACCAGCGCGGGAAACGATGGAACCGGTGGCCTCGGCCACGCGCTTGACGAAGTAACCGACCTCGACCATTTCGCCCTCATCGTCTTCGCGCTCGATGGTCAGTGCCTCGTATCCGAGGGGGGCTGCAACGCCGTCTGCGGGGCGGACATTGCGGTTGACGAGACGGAACTCCAGGCGGGCCGGTTTTTTGAGCGATTCGATACCCTCGGGATCCTCGCGCAGGGTCATGCCCGGAAGCTGGATTTCGACGCTGTCGTCGTCGATCGGTCGGATGGTCGGCTCGGAGACACCCAGGCCGTTAACCCGTCGCTCCATGACTTCGACCACCTGCTTGAGCTGTTCCTGGCGTTGGAAGCGGCCTACGTTCCGCACAGCCTCCTCATCGAGCCGGAGGGTGAATGCCACGCCGCCTGACAGGTCGAGGCCGAGGCGGAGATTGCTTTTCGAGCGGTTGAGGAGTTCCCGCAGGAGGACCTCGTTTCGGCGCTCCAGGTTTTTAATATCGACCAGACGGATTTCTGGAAAATAGGACGTCAGATCGATCTTGCGGCTGTTGGCGATCTCCCGCAGGCCGACGTAAACGGACGGATACGTTCCCGATTCAACGCCCGCCGACGCTTCCGCGAGGAGGTCGTCGAAGGTGGGAGCGTCCTCCGCAGGAGCGGTCTCGACCGCATGACCCGTGACGAACTCGTCGAAAGGACGGTCTTCAAGTGGTACCAGATTCAACAGTGCCCACGCCAGCAGGGCAACCGATAGAACCGCTTTCCAGAGAATGCCCCCGGACATCTTCGCTATCTCCGCTGAAGCCCGCTCAGGAAGCGTCTTCCAACTTGTTGGCGACGAAGGGGCGACCGACCTCGACCTTTACGTTCTCGGCGATCTTCACCACCAGACGGTCGTCCTTTACGTTGGTGATCTCGCCGTAGAGCCCGCCGGAGGTGAGGATTCTATCACCGGTCTTCAGTGCCTTGATCATCGCCTCCTGCTGCTTCTGCCGTTTGCGCTGGGGAGCGATAATGAGGAACCACATCCCGGCGAAGAGCAGGATGAAGAAAAGGATCGGGGTCAGCCCGCCGCCGGGTGCCGGTGCGGGACTGGCCTGGGCCAGGGCGAAAAGTGCTTGCATGGATGGTTCGGGTTTTCGGGTTCTGTGAAAATGGCGAAACCAGGGAGCAAAGCCGTCGCGGACGGGCGTGGCAAGGACGAATTCCGGGCTGGGCGGAACTCGGAGCCGCCCGGCGAAATTCGGGCCTCTCACCGGGGCATCACGAAGTCGGCCTGGGAGGAATTGCCGAAACGCCGGGAATGGAGGGGCTCCATGCGACCGCTTTCGGTGTCGAGGATGTGGAGCCGGGTGTCACCACCGTCGCGCAGGGTGAACAGGAGGTGTCGGCCGTCGTTGAGCCAGGCTGGTTCGATGGCGTCGCCGCGGACGCTGGTGATGAACTTGCTGGAGGCGGAGCGGTTGTCGTAGAGGGCGATCTGGAAGCCGTCGCTCTCGGCTGCGGTGAAGGCGATGAGGTCGGAGTTGCGCGGGTTCCAGGCGGGTTCGGAGCAGTAGCGGCTGATATTTGTCGGCACGCGGGAGGCGGTCCCTCCTGTGGAGCGTATCCCGAAGAGCTGGGGCTTGCCGAGCTGGTCGGAGGTGAAGACGATCTTGCTCCCGTCGGGCGACCAGGACGGGCTGGCTTCGAGGCTGCGGTTGGTGGTGAGACGTTTGGGATAGCGACCGTCGGTTCCCGACACGTAGAGCTCGGCGTTGCCGCTGGACGAGAGAATCATGGCGACCCGCGCGCCGTCGGGGCTGTAATCGGCACCGGTGTTTGTGCCCTTGTAGGTGGCGAAGGGGCGGCTGCGCCCGGATGCGACGGTCAACTCGTAGATATCGGGAAAGCCGCTCGGCGCATAGGTTGTGTAGAGGAGGGTTGAGGCGTTGGGGGAAAGCTTGGGGCCGATGGAATCGCCCTCTCCGCGGGTGAGCTGTCGCATGCTTTGGAAGAAAAGATCGCCGACGAAGATTTCCTTGCGGCCATCGCGTTCGCCGACGAGGGCCAGGGTGCCGGAGAAGAAACCGGGAATGCCCAGAAGCCGCTCCACCACATCGTCGCAGGCCATGGCTGTGGCTTGGAGTTTGTCGTCGCCGGTTGTGGTGCCGTTGACCTCTCCCCGACCGCTGGTGGCACTGAAAATGATGGTGTCCTCGCCCGCCGTGCGCAGGCGCAGGGAGACGTCCGCATCCTCGTCGGCGACGACCCGGAACCCCCCGTGCAATTGAAAGGCGCGTTTGGCGAGGGCCTCGACCATGGGATCGGTGGCGCGGACAGCGATGGTCAACGCGGATTTTTCCCCGGTGCGGACGATGTCGGGCAGCCGGGCGGCGTTTTGCGCGGAGACGGCTGCGGCGACAAAGACAAGAAAAGCGGAGAGAAGGAGGCCCGGAACGCGCATGTCCTGATTTCTCTTGGCGGTCTGGCCCCAAGGTCAATGTTTTTCGGTTTTTTCGCTTGGTCTGGACACGGCGGCGCGGAGCGTTAGACCGTGAAGGGATGAAGCCAAAAAAAGTTGCGTTCCTCACTGCGGGCGGTCTCGCCCCCTGTCTGTCGTCGGCCCTCGGGGGCCTGATCGAGCGTTACACGGAGATGGACCCGTCGGTCGAGTTGATTTGCTACCGCAGTGGCTACAAGGGCCTGTTGCTGGGCGATTCGATCAAAGTCGATGAAACCATGCGGCGCGGGGCGGGCGTGCTCCACCGTTTCGGCGGGAGCCCGATCGGGAACAGCCGGGTGAAGCTGACCAACGTTAAGGACTGTGTGAAGCGTGGTCTGGTCGCGGAAGGGGAGGACCCCCGCAAGAAGGCGGCCGACCAATTGGTAGCGGATGGCGTCGATGTTCTCCACACGATTGGCGGTGACGACACGAACACGGCGGCCGCCGATCTGGCCGCGTTTCTGGCGGAGAA
>CAYVUQ010000050.1:0-4139 GCA_964454915.1 uncultured Puniceicoccaceae bacterium | reverse complement strand
GTGATCGGTCTGCCGAAGACGATTGACAACGACGTGGTGCCGATCGCCCAGAGCCTCGGGGCGTGGACTGCGGCGGAGCAGGGTGCCCGCTATTTCGAGAATGTGGTGGCCGAGCACAACGCGAATCCCCGGATGTTGATCATCCACGAGGTGATGGGTCGCAACTGTGGCTGGCTGACGGCGGCGACCGCGCGGGCTTACCGCAAGCTTCTCGATGCGAAGGACTGGGTTCCGGGCCTGGGACTAAGCCGGGAGCGTCACGAGGTCCACGGCGTGTTCGTCCCGGAGATGGATCTCGACCTCGAGGCCGAGGCTGCGCGGCTGGCCAGGGTGATGGACGAGAACGACTGCGTGAACCTGTTCATCAGCGAGGGTGCCGGAGTGGAAAGCATCGTGGCGCGCATGGAGGCGGCCGGCGAGGAGGTTCCCCGCGACGCCTTCGGCCACGTGAAGCTGGATGCGGTGAACCCTGGCAGATATTTCGGGGACAAGTTTGCGGCCGAACTCGGTGCGGAGAAGGTGTTGGTCCAGAAGAGTGGCTACTTCTCGCGGGCGGCGGCGGCCAATGCCGAGGATCTCCGGCTCATCAAGGGATGTGTCGATCTGGCCGTGGAGTGCGCATTCCGCCGGGAGGGCGGGGTGATTGGCCACGACGAGGATCGAAAGGGCGTGCTCCGGGCCATTGAGTTTGACCGGATCAAGGGAGGGAAACCTTTCGACATCGGAACGGATTGGTTCCAGGCACTTCTCAAGGAAATCGGACAGGTCTGAGCGTTGCCGGGGGTCAGCCTTCCCCGCGCAGGTCTCCCGGCATCTCGCTGTCGGGCAGGCGTTCGATGAGTGCGCCGACACTGGCCAGTTTCCGGTCCATCCGCTCGTATCCGCGGTCGAGGTGGTACACCCGCTGTACCCAGGTCTCCCCGTCTGCGATCAGTCCTGCGAGCAGCAAGGCCGCACTGGCCCGCAGATCGGAGGCCATGACCGGTGCGCCGGAGAGGGCACGCACCCCCTTCACGATACAGGAAGCCCCTTCGATGGCGAGGTCGGCCCCCATTCGCTGCATCTCGGGGACGTGCATGAAGCGGTTCGGATAGATTCGTTCGGTCAGGATGCTGATTCCCGGCACGACCGAGAGGAGGGCGCACATCTGGGCCTGCAAGTCGGTGGGGAAGCCCGGGTGGGGGTGAGTCACCAGGTCCACGGGCTTTGGGTTGCGGGAGGTGCTGACCTGCCAGAGGCCGTCCTGGTGTGAAATCTCCGCGCCGGCCTGTTCGAGCTTGTCGGTCAGGGCTCCGAGCATCGACGGGGGAGCACCTGCGATCCTGAGGTCGTTCCCGGCCAGTGCTCCGGCCACGAGGTAGGTCCCCGTCTCGATGCGGTCCGGGATCACCGAGTGCTCCACCCCACGCAGGCGCGAGACGCCTTCGATGGTCAGGGTGGGGCTGCCGGCGCCTTCGATGCGTGCTCCCATGGCCTTGAGCAGATTGCAAAGATCGCTGATTTCGGGTTCGCAGGCGGCGCACTCGATCCGGGTCTCTCCGGGAGTGGTGGCCGCCGCCATGAGGAGGTTGGCGGTGCCGGTGACCGTGCTGCCCTGTCTTCCACCGAGGAATACCGGTCCACCGCGGCGGTTGGTCCCATCCACATTGAGGTAGCCCTGTTCCACAGCGACAGAGCAGGAGAGTTTCCGCAGGCCTTTGAGGTGGAGATCGACCGGGCGCGGCCCGATCACGCAGCCTCCGGGCATGGAGACCCGAGCGCGTCCGAGCCGTCCGACCAATGCTCCGAGCAGGCAGATGGAGGCCCGCATCTTGCGCACCAGATCGTAGGGGGCCTCGGGCAGGATGTTTCCGGCGCGGATATGCCATATTCCCAGCTCCGTCTCCGTTACTTCTGCGCCCAGGTGCGAGAGGATTTTCGCCATGAAGCGGACATCGCTCAAGTCGGGGACATTGCGGATCACGCATTCTTCGTCTGTGAGCAGGCAAGCGGCGAAGATTGGCAGGGCTGCGTTTTTGGCACCGCTGGCGTGGAGAGTGCCGGAGAGTCCGTGACCTCCCTGGATACGGATGACGTCCATGGATATCTGCTCGCCCCGGGCCTAGCGATTCCGCCTTCGGCGGCGTTGCGAGCTACCGGAATGTCTGTGCCGGGTCGTACCGCTGCTCCGGCGGTGGCGTCTTGAAGGGGTTTTTGGTTTGAGGAGGAACTCCGGCGGCGTTTCCACGTTGGGCTTCGGGGTGCGGGAATACGGTGTCTCCTTCGCAGGCTTGCGACGTCGGCGACGGTATCTTCCGCGGTCTTGCTTGTGCTGCGCTGGAGGGGGGGGCTCCGTTGGTTCGGAGCTTTCGGTTGCGGCGGTTTCAACAGACTTGTCCCCTCCGGTGCGCTCGGTGCTGGTGGAGGGCCGCTGGTAGCGCGGGGAAACCTGCTCATTGTCTTTCAGATCGGGCGCGTCCGTTGTCTCGACGATGGGCGTAAGGTTGCCTGGCGGCGTCGTTTTTGACCGGGACCGCCGTCTGCGGCGGGCGGAGCGGGTGTGTGTGCGGTGTCGGTCGGACTCGGGGGGGTGTTTCTCTGCGTGCGAGCGATTTGTGCGGGTGCCATTGTTTTTGTGTGGGCTTTTCTCCGCCTTTTTTCCGAGCAGTGCTCCGAAGAATGCCTTCAATCTCTTTCCAGGCGAAGGTTTTTCTTCCGATGGCATTCTCCTTCTTTGTTCCCCGTGGTGCCCGTGTTTGCGGCTGGTTTTCCTGTGGGGGCTGTCGGGAGAGTGGTCGCCGCTCCGGTGGCGGTGGGAACGGTGTCGGCGTCTGGAGGAATGGTGTCGGTGGTGGTGAGACATGGGTTTGCCCCAATGCTTTCGGAAAGCTTCCTTCGGACAAGAAAATTCAGGCAGATTCGAGAACTCCGGAATGCAATTGCCATGTCTCCGAGCAGGCGGCGGCGAATCCGGGGTTGTGGGTGACCAGCACCAGAGCCACGTTCTCACGGCGGACCAGTTCGAGCAGCATCTCCATCACCCTTTCGCCGGTGCGCTCGTCGAGATTGCCGGTCGGCTCGTCGGCGAGCAGGACTCCGGGGCGGTTGAGCAGGGCACGAGCGATGGCCACACGCTGGCGTTCGCCACCGGACATTTTGGCCGGCAGCTGCCTGGCCCGGTCTCCGAGGCCGACCTGGTCGAGCAATTCTGCGGCTCTGGCCCGTGCCTCGCGACCGGGCCGCCCGGCGATCCGTCCGGCGAAGAGGATGTTCTCAAGCGCGGTCATCTCGGCCATCAGGTGGTAGTTCTGGAACACCATTCCGATCAATCGGTTCCGCTCGCGGGCGATCTGCCGTGAACTCCAGTTACCGATAGAACGCTCGTTCCAGGAGATTCCCCCCCGGTCCGGCTTTTCCAATCCGGCGAACAGGTGCAGGAGGGTGGATTTCCCGCTGCCCGACTCGCCGCGAATGCTGGCCGAAACGCCGGGCCGGATGGAGAAATCCAGACCGCGCAGTACTTCCAGACGGCCGGATGGCAGTGGGAAAGATTTGCGCAGGTCGTGCGCGGAGAGAGCGGTGGATGTTTCACTCACCGCGCAGGGCCTCCGCAGGTTGGAGTCGGGCCGCCCTCCATGCAGGAATGAGACCGGCGAGGGTGGAGACGGCGACGGAGAACACGATGATGATGGCGAAATCGGAGGGGATGTAGCGGACCGGCAGATACGCGAAACCATAGGCATCCACCAACGCCTGCCCGCGTCCGGTGAGGGCGGCGAAGCCTTCGATGATCTCCGTGCGGAAGTGCAGGGCGAGCAGCGCACCGCCTACTCCCAGCGCGGTGCCGACGATCCCGATGAGAAAGCCCTGGAGGCAGAAGCACGCGGCGATGCCTCCACGGGTGGCACCCATGGCGGAGAGCAGACCGATCTCGCGTGTCTTGCGGATGACCGCCATCATCAGCGAACCTGCGATGGAGTAAGTGGCCACCAGGACGATAAAGATGATGATGAAGAAGAGAATGGTCTTCTCCAGCCTGAGGATGAACAGGAAGCCATCGTTCATCTGCATCCAGGTGCGTGCGAAGTAGCGGTCGGGGAGGCTTTTTTCCAGCGCGGCGGCGGTGGCGTTCGCGTCCGCTCCGGGCTTGATCCTCATGG
>CAYVUQ010000049.1:0-9444 GCA_964454915.1 uncultured Puniceicoccaceae bacterium | reverse complement strand
CCGCCACACCGTTTCCGGTGGTGGGCGACGACGGAATGCGGGCTGCGGTGGAGGCCTTGTCCGCCGAGACCGGGGTTCCGCTGTTGATCGGAAACATGGCCTTCTTTCCCGAAGAAAACGCTTATGAGAACGGAGTCTATCTGATCGATCCGTCCACGGGTCTCGATGAGAGAAGCTACGCGAAACGGAAACTGGTGCCCTTTGGTGAGTTTATCCCGTTTCGGGAGGCCTTTCCTTTTCTGGAGAAAGTGGTGCCGATCGGGCTGGATTGCCGACCCGGAGAGAAGGCCGTGGTGTTTCCCTTCCCGGACGGCGGTACTGTGGGGCCGTTGGTTTGTTACGAGGACGTGTTTCCGCGGTTGGCCCGCGATGTCGCGCGAGAGGGGGCAGACTGGATTTTCGTAGCCACCAACAACGCGTGGTACGGCGAAGAGGCCGGGGCCTACCAGCACGCCGCCCACTCCGTGTTGAGGGCGGTGGAGACACGCCGCCCCGTCCTGCGGTCGGGAAACGGTGGCTGGTCGGGATGGATCGACGAGTGGGGCCACGTCCGCCACACGGTCGTAAACGACGAGGGGACGATCTACTTCCGTGGACGGGAAGTCGTGCCGGTGGACCGCGATCTACGTTTTGGAGACTACCGCACTCCGTACGTCCGCTGGGGCGACTGGTTTGTCGTGGTTTGCGGAGGGCTGGCGATCTTCGGTCTGGTGTCGATCCGGGTGCGTCATCCGGGATCGGAGGCGGGCCGCGCATAGCGGGCGACAGATCCGAACAATTCCTGGGCGAAGGCACCGATAGTGACCAGCACAAGCTGGAGCTCGCTCTCGCTGAAGAAGACGGTGTCTCCCTCCCGGAACACCTTGCGGATTTCGGTCAGTTTCGGCTGGACGGGTGGAGTGCCTTCCGAAGTCGGAACGGATTCGGGATCGACCGCACGCAATTCGACGACCAATTCGCCGTTCTGGTCGGTTTGCTCCTTTTCGACCTTGTTCTTCTGCCGCATGAAGTTTTGGGCGATAAACCCCAGCGAGGCCAGGGTGTCTTCGAGGCTGCAACGGATGTCGTAGCCCTTTTCCAGGCGGTCGAATTTGTCGTCGAGCGAACAGTTGACGAATTCCTGCTGGTTGTCACGGGCTTGTTTCTGCGCTTGCTCGGGCTGTCCCGGGAGGTCCCGGTTTGCCTTGACCAGCGACGCAAAGAAATGGGCGTTGTTCAGGCAGGCCATCGAAAGGTTCATGGCGTCCGCAATCACCTGGCGGATGAGCAGATCGCGGGCGTAGGCCTGGGTCTGTTCGAAATTCCGGTGGACAGCCGCTGCGGGCATGATCCCGACCGCTTTCGAATGGCGGTCGTAGTCGCCCTCCCGCGCGTTTTCGCGAGCGGCCAGGTTGAAGGCGAGCATATCGAAATGGTGCTGGAGCCCGGCCATGAACTGGTTCACCAGGTCTTGCAGGCTGATTTGGCGGGGCCGTGCCCCTTCGGGAGAGGGTTCGTTGCTCATGGTGCTACTCTCCGCCGGAAAGCCCCCCGGATGCAAAACCTTTTCGATCCACACCTTTTTCGGCATATCCTTGAATCCCGCACTGGTTCTGCTATGGTGGCCTCCTATGGACACGAAAACACACACCAACGCCCGCGTCGTTGACGCGCTCCGCCAGGTCGTGGCGGACAGTTACGCCCTTCTCGGGCAGACCCACCTCTGCCATTGGAACGTGGAGGGTCCGAACTTTTTCGCGCTCCACAACGCTTTTGAAGAGCAGTACACGGAGCTTTTCACCGCGATCGACGAGATCGCCGAGCGCATCCGCGCACTCGGTGCCTATTCTCCCGGTGGACTGGAGGGGCTGGCGAAGATGGCGGGCTTCAAGGAAATCGGCGAGGAAGCACCCGCCAGGGACATGGTCGAATCGTTGATCGGGCAGAATGAGCAGCTGATCCGCCATTTGGCCGAGGCGCGCGATGCGGCCGACGAGGCGCAGGACAAGGAGACCGAGGACCTCATGATTGCGCGTATCCAGGTGCACGAGAAGACCTGCTGGATGCTGCGAAGTTTCCTGAAAAGCTGAGCTGTTCCTGAAAAGCGTGCTTTAGCGGTTGCCAGTCCCCGTCGGTTCGATTGGCTGGGGACATGTCAGATATCTCGGTTACCGACGCCATTGTCGCTCTTCTGGTTCTCCTTGCGAGTCTTTCGGTCCACGAGTGGGCGCATGCCTGGACCGCAGAGAGACTTGGGGACGCGACGGCTCGTGCCGCCGGACGTGTAACGCTCAATCCGCTCCCCCATGTGGATCCGTTGGGCACGTTCATCCTGCCCGGACTGCTCTTGTTGACCGGTGCCGGTGTGGTGTTCGGGTGGGCGAAGCCCGTACCGGTGAATCTGCGCAACTTCCGCAAACCGGTGCGTGATCATATCCTCGTGGCCATGGCCGGGCCGTTCTCGAACTTCGTGATCTGTCTCGCCTCGGCTCTGGTCTTCGGCCTTTTGGTGCGGTTTTCGGGCTCGGGCGAGTTTCTGCATCTCGCTGTCCAGGTCATTTCGATCAACGCCATCCTCATGGTCTTCAACCTGATCCCGATCCCGCCCCTGGACGGATCGCATGTGCTGCGTCATCTGACCGGTATGAGTGAAATCACCTACATGCGGTTCGCGCAGTTCGGGTTTGTGATCGTGTTGGGGCTTCTCTTTCTCCCTCCCTTCCGCCTGCTACTCGGCTCCGCCATTGGTGCAGTCGCCGCGATTCCCCTCGGTCTGATGCGTTTGATTATCGGCTGATGGAAAGAAGGGGATTGCGGCCGGTGCCGATTGTCACGTACAACGTTTGCAGATGATGCGGGACCATCCTGACAGCCTCCTGGGTTCGAACGAAGACGAAATCCGCTTCGTCGATCTCTTCTGCGGCATCGGCGGGTTTCGTTACGCGATCGAGGCGGCGGGACGGCACTTCTCGCTTCCCGTCCGTTGTGTCTTTTCCAGTGATATCGATTCCGATTGCCGAAGGGCGTATTCGGCCAATTTCGGCGAGTTTCCAGAGGGAGACATTACTCGTATTGAAGCGAAAGACATTCCGGACCACGATGTGCTACTTGCCGGATTTCCTTGCCAGCCCTTTAGCATCATAGGGCGAAGACGAGGTTTTCAAGATACGAGGGGAACATTGTTTTTCGAGATAGCAAGAATTCTTGATGCCAAGAAGCCCCGAGCGTTCGTCCTTGAAAATGTCAAACTATTGAGTGGTCACGACGGAGGAAGAACCCTGAGGAAGATTCTCGAAACCCTCAACGACCTCGGGTACTATGCGGAGTTCCGTGTCCTTAACGCTTTGGACTTCGGATTGCCCCAAAAACGGGAAAGAATCTGGATCATTGGTTCAAGAGAACCAGTCGAGTTTGTTTGGCCTGCCGGTGGTCTTCCGATGAAACCTCTATCGAGAATCCTGGAGAAGAATGTGCCCCGAAAGTTCTACGCATCTGATGAAATCCGGGAGAAAAGGTGGAGCATGGTGGCTCGCACGAAAGAGCCTACGATTTGGCACGAGAACAAATCGGGGAATATCAGTGCGCATCCGTTCTCCTGTGCATTACGAGCCGGTGCATCTTATAACTATCTCCTGGTGAATGGAGAACGGCGCCTTACTCCCCGTGAAATGCTTAGACTCCAAGGGTTTCCAGAAAGCTTCAAGATAGTCTGCTCCGATAGTCAAACCAGGAAGCAAACGGGGAACAGTCTGCCAGTGAATGTCGCGGAGGCCGTTTTGGAGGAACTGTTTGGTGCCCTTCGAATCGGAGTTCTGCCGCGGGATCGACGGGGACACGGGGAAGAACTCCGGCAGCTCCGCTTGCTCGAAGGTTCCGCTGAGTATCATGAAGGATCCAAAACTCAGAACGGTTGAAAAATATCGCCCCCCCTTTCCCCTGAACAGGCTTCCGCCTGGATTTGCATTGGGTTTGGGCCGCGAGGTTGTGTACCATCTGACAACGAGGACAGCGGCGATATTGGAAGGCTCGGATTGGGAGCAAATTTTTGCTCGTTTGATTGGTGCCAGGTGGAAGCCCTCGAATGTAGGTCTTGACGATGTGGTTTTGGAACAAACCGCATGGGGAGCAAAAACGGTGAAGAACAATAATCCCGCCCAAGCTTCGCGGGTGAGGCTCATTTGTGGAAGGAATTCGCCCGTGTATTCTTTTGGCGACAGGGAGGTGAGCGAATGCGATCCAAATGATCTGGGAGAAAAAGTTCTTTCGATCTGGAATGAGCGGGTTGCAGCGATCCGAAGACGTTACAGACATTTGAGGACAGTTGTGCTTCTCAAGTCAGATGATCTTCTTGAGTTGGCTGTCTTCGAGTTCGACACTGTGATGTTCTCGGAAGATGACTACGTGTGGAAGTGGAACCGCAGGAACAATCTTGAGGGATTTTGCAAGAACACGGATTTTCATCGCTTTACCTGGCAACCGCACGGCTCGCAGTTCACGATTATCGAGGAGGTGCCCGATAGCCGTATGGCTATCCGAATCAAACAACCTCCCTGTCTGAACCAGGATGAAGTGTTACGTGCTCTGAAATTTGACGAATCGTGGATTGAGGTCCTGGGTAGCCAACGGGAATAGGAGGGAAGGTGATTCCACTCCCTCGTAATTCCAATCGTTCGAGTGCGATTGGGACGAACCCTGTCGCTTGACACCCCTGTCCCCGGAGGGCATGCTCCCTGGTTTTCCTTCCATCCATGAGTTCGCAGCAGAAGCACACGATATCGGTTCTTGTTGAAAACAAGTTCGGGGTTTTGGCGCGCGTGGCCGGCATGTTCAGCGGTCGCGGGTTCAACATAGAGACGTTGAATGTCGGACCGGTTCATCTGGAAGGGTTGTCCCGGATCACCGCGACCATTGTCGGCGACGACCAGGCTCTGGACCAGGCCCTGAAGCAGTTGAACAAGCTGGTGAACGTGGTGGAGGTGGAGCATTTCGAAGACGGTGCTGCGGCCCGCGAGCTGATTTTGCTGAAGTTGGATGCGGATTCCCGCACCCGGCCGGAGATCATGCAGATCTGCGATATCTTCCGCGCAAAGGTTATCGACGTGAACGCGGAGTCGGTGATCGTGGAGGTGACGGGCAACGCCAACAAGATCCGGGCTTTTCTGGACCTGGTCGAGCCCTTCGGCATCCGCAAGATGGCCCGCACCGGAATCGTGGCACTGGAGCGGGACCGTCCGTTGGAGGGCTGAAGGGCGGGCTTGCGCGAGCCGCCCAGGATTTTCATGCCCTGCGCCCGCGAAACGGTGGTTCTGGCCAGCCGGAAGAGTCGGCTGGCGCGGGAGCAAGCTCTTCTCGCGGAGCGGGCTGTGATCGAGGCCGATCCCCGCCGGGTGACGGGTATCCTGTGGCTGACGACAACGGGCGACAAGCGCACGGAGTGGTCGTTGGAGGAAAAGGGGGGCAAGGGTCTTTTCACGAAGGAGGTTGAGGAAGCGGTTCTCTCGGGCTCGGCCGACCTGGCGGTCCACAGTGCCAAGGACCTGCCGACCGACATGCCCGGGGGCCTGGGTCTGGCGGCCTTTCTGCCGCGGGCTGATCCGTTTGATGTCCTGATCTTGCGCGAGGGCGTTGAGGAGCCCGGGGTCGTGGCTACGGGGAGTCCCCGACGGAGGGCGCAGCTCGCCCTCCTGTTCCCGGACGCTTCGTTTCGGGAAATCCGGGGAAACGTGGAGACCCGCCTGGCGAAGATCGCCGCCGGGGAGGCTGACGCGACCGTGTTGGCGGCGGCGGGACTGGCCAGGATGGGCATCAAGGCGCGAAAGGGAGTCGTCTTCCGCAAACTGACCCTGGAGGAAATGATTCCGGCGGTCGGTCAGGCGGCCATCGCCCTGCAATCGCGGGTGGAGGATACCGAAAGATTTGCGACTTTGGGCGATCACGCCACAGCGCGGGCGGTCACGGTGGAACGGGCCTTTTTGCGCGCACTCGGCGGCGGGTGTCACACGGCCTTCGGCGGCTACTTCGACGGGAGCGTGCTCCACGCCTTTCACGGCGAGCATGGCCGCCGCAGCGTCGAGGTCCCTCCTGGATCGGCTCCGGACGCTTTTCTAAGGGAAACCTTCGCGGAGTGGATCGAGGACTCCTGATTCAATCCATGAAGGCGGTGTGGCCCGGATGGGTCCACTCTGCGGCGGTGAGATAACCGCAATCGATGGTCAGGCTCGTTCCGGTGACCCCGGCCGAATCCTCGCAGGAGAAGTAGAGGAGGGACCTGGCGACATCCATTGGCGAAAGAGCGACCCCCATCGGAACGCGTTCGAGACGTTTGCGCAGTGTGCCCTCGGGGTCGCCGGTGGCGTCGAGGTGTTCCCGGAGCATAGGTGTGTCGGTGATCCCCGGGCAGACGGCGTTGCAGCGGATGCCATCGGCGGCGTAGTCGAGGGCGATGGATTTGCTGAGTCCGGTGATGGCGTGCTTGGTGGTGGTGTAAACGGGGGTGAGTGCCTGTCCCACGAAACTACTGATGGACCCGACGTTGACCACGTAGCCGCGTCCGGCGGCTTTCAGGTGTGGGTAGGCGTATTTGAATGCAAAGAACATGCTCTTTACGTTCACGTTCATGACCCGGTCCCATTGGTCGGAGGAGTACTCGTGCAGCTGGCGGACATCGACCATGCCCGAATTGTTGACCAGGATGTCGATGCGGCCGAACGCGTCCACCGTCTTTGCGATTGAATCGCGGACCGCTTCCTCGTCGGCGACATCGCACCGCACCGCAAGGGCCCGTCCGCCTTTTGCGTGAATGGCATTTGCGGTGGCTTCGCTTTTTTCGAGTCGGCGCCCTGTCAGGACCACAGCACCACCCTCGGCGGCGAAGAGATGGGCTGCGGCTTCGCCGATGCCCGAGGTGGCTCCGCTGATCCAGGCGACCTTGCCCGCAAGGCGCCCCTGTTCGTTTTTGAAGGTAAGGTTTTCGTATCCGGTGGTCATGGGTGTCGGTTTTTGGGGAAACAAGTGAACACTGCGCCCGGGGAAGTCAATGACCATGTCCGAACCCCGTATTGATATTGAAATTCGTCGCAGGCGGTGCTTTTGATTCCGTCATGTCGAAAGTCGTTATCATCGGTGCCGGTGGGGTCGGGGGCGTGGTTGTCCGCAAGTGCGCGGGTTTGCCGGATGTCTTCACGGAGATCGTGCTGGCGAGCCGCAATGAGGAGAAGTGCCGGGCGTTGACAGCGGGACTGGGGGAACACGTCCGCACCGCACGGGTCGATGCGGACAACGTGGCCGAACTGGTTGAACTGTTCGACCGCGAGCGGCCCGACCTCGTCATCCATGTAGCACTGCCCTATCAGGATCTGACGATCATGGACGCCTGTCTGGAGGCCGGGGTCCATTACCTGGACACGGCCAATTACGAGCCGCCCGACACTGCGAGATTCGAGTATTCGTGGCAGTGGGCCTACCGTGACCGTTTCCGGGAGAAGGGGCTGACGGCGTTGCTGGGGTCGGGTTTTGATCCGGGTGTTACGAACGTTTTCACCGCATGGATGGCCAGGCACGAGTTCGACGAAATCGGAGAGTTGGACATCATCGACGCCAACGCCGGGGACCACGGGATGCCCTTCGCCACCAATTTCAACCCGGAGATCAACATCCGGGAGGTGACTGCGCCGTGTCGGCATTTCGAGGACGGAGACTGGGTGGAGACACCGGCCCTTTCGAGCAGCCGCACCTTCGACTTTCCGGAAGGCATCGGGCCGATGAAAATCTATCGGATGTACCACGAGGAACTCGAGTCGCTCGCCCGGAACATCCCCGGACTGCGCAAGGCCCGTTTTTGGATGACCTTCTCCGACAACTATCTGAAGCATCTGGAAGTTCTTCAAAACGTGGGGATGACCCGGATCGATCCGGTGATCCACGAAGGTCGCGAAGTAATCCCCCTGCAGTTTCTCAAATCGGTTCTGCCCGACCCGGCTTCGCTTGGACCCAGGACAAAGGGGCGGACCTGCATCGGCTGTGTGGCCCGCGGGCGAAAGGACGGGATCGAGAAAAAGGTGTATGTGTACAACATCTGCGACCACGAGGCGTGTTACCGCGAGGTCGAGTCGCAGGCCATCTCGTACACGACCGGAGTGCCGGCGATGATCGGGGCGAAGATGCTGTTGACCGGTGTCTGGAAGGGAGCGGGCGTATTCAACATGGAGGAATTCGACCCGGACCCCTTCATGGAGGATTTGAACCGCCACGGCCTTCCGTGGATCCGCACGGAGCTTCCGCTTTGAACACGGGCGGATGGGTCCGGTTCCCGCGACCGGAGGAGATGGAAGTCATTCTCGACCGGGCGGGCAGTCCCGCCTACGTCTTCGTGGAGCGGATTTTCCGGGAGAACCTTGCGGTGATGGAGGACGTGAAGGAGCGGAGTGGGGCACGGGTCCTGATGGCACTGAAAGGGTTTGCCTGCGGGCCATTGCTTCCTCTGCCCAGGGATGTGATCGACGGTGCCTGCGCCAGCTCCCCGCACGAGGCGCGTCTGGCCCGCGAGGAGGTTGGGGGAGGGGTGCACCTTTTTGCTCCTGCCTACCGGCGGGAGGATTTGGCCGAGGCTCTGCCGCTGGTGAATCATCTCGTGTTCAATTCGCTTTCGCAAAAACGCCTTTGGATGGGATATGCCAGGGAGTTGAATCCTTTGGTCGATTTCGGGTTGAGGGTGAATCCGGAGCATTCCGAAGGCCATACACCGTTGTACGATCCGTGCGCACCCGGCTCCCGGCTCGGCGTCCGGTCCTCCGAGCTGGGCGACGATGCCCTGGAAGGGATTGACGGACTGCATTTTCACACGCTTTGCGAGCACGATGCCGATGCGCTGGAGAGAACCCTGGCGGTCTTCGAGGAGAGGTTCTCACGCTGGTTCGGTCGATTGCGCTGGGTCAATTTTGGCGGTGGCCACCATGTGACCCGCCCCGGATACGACGTGGATCTTCTGGTCGAGTTGTTGGCGGACTTCCGGCGGCGCACGGGCCTGGAGGTATTCATCGAGCCCGGGGAGGCCTTTGGATTGAACACGGGAGTGCTGGTGGCCACGGTACTCGACGTCACCGAGAACGACGGGATGAACGCAATTCTCGACACATCGGCCACCGCCCACATGCCGGATGTTCTGGAAATGCCGTATCGCCCGGAGGTACTCGGTGCGGGGTATCCGGCTGACAAGCCGTACGCCTGCCGTCTTGGAGGGCTCACCTGCCTGGCCGGCGACGTGATTGGCGCGTATGGCTTCGACCGTCCTTTGAAGATCGGCGACCGGCTGGTTTTTGGAGACATGGGGCACTACACCACGGTGAAGAACACGACCTTCAACGGGGTGCGGCTGCCGAGCATCGAAATCCTCCGCCCGGACGGCACTATCGAGGTATCTGCCCGTTTCGGGTACGAAACCTTTCGAAGCCGACTCGGGTAAGTCCC
>CAYVUQ010000048.1:5529-9576 GCA_964454915.1 uncultured Puniceicoccaceae bacterium | reverse complement strand
GCGCACAGCTGATCCGCGGTCAAGCTGAAGCTGAAGCGATTCGTATCTACGCCGACGCTTATAACCAGGACCCTGACTTCTACCGTTTTCTGCGAACTCTGAACACGTATGAGAAAAGCCTGGGGGGCAACGCCCGGATTCTTCTCGGAACGGACGGTCCTCTCTTTAAGCTGCTCAAGCGGATCGACGAGTCCGCAGTCGGTCGGTCGGAAAACGTTGAAGAGGATCGGTGAACGCTGATTGAGTGGCGGAAATGATCCGCCCGATCAACGACACCGAAGAACCCTCGGAACCCGGCCTGGAAACGGTCGGTTTGACCGAGCGGATCTTCGCCCGGGGCGGCTGGATGCAGGCGGCTCTCGGCCTGGAACATCGGCCCCAGCAGGAAGAGATGGCAGTGCGCGTCGCTCAGTCTTTCGCCACCGAACAACCTCTGGTGTTCGAGGCTGGAACGGGCGTCGGAAAAAGCCTGGCCTACCTGCTGCCGGGCATCATCCACGCCATGTCCGCCCGTCGCCCGTTTCTGGTTTCGACTCACACCATATCGCTGCAGGAGCAAATCCGGAACAAGGACCTCGAACAGTGCCGCAGGCTGTTCGCCGCCGTGCCCGAGCTGCAGGCATTCCGCGACTTTCAGTCTGCCTTTCTGGTGGGCCGGGGAAACTACCTCTGCCTCAAGCGACTGGTCCGGGCATCCGAAGAGCGGGCTGACCTCTTCAACCGCACAGCGCAGGATGTCTTCGACCAGCTTGGCGAATGGGCCGCAGGCACCCGTACCGGACTGCGGCAAGAGGCTGAATTCACCGTGCCACCGGACATTTGGGACGCGGTCAACGCCGATGCCAGCACCTGCAACCGCAAACACTGCCCTGCCGAGGAGTGTTTCTTCCACGCGGCCCGCGCCCGGGTCCAGCGGGCGCACGTAATCATCCTCAACCACAGTCTTCTCTTCTCGCTGGTCGCGGCGGGGATGGCACCGGGCGAGGGCACGCCGGGCGTCCTCTATCCCAATGACTTTCTGGTTCTGGACGAAGCTCACACTCTGCCGTCGATCGCCACCAACCACCTCGGTGCAGCCGTGTCGAGCTACGCGGTGGAGCGGGCACTGCGCATCCTCTACAATCCGAAGACCCGCAAAGGCTTCCTGAAAAGGATCGGGCGACCGGCGGACCTGCGCCTGGTGGAGGAGGCCCTGGGTGCCTGCGGAGAGTTTTTCGAACAAACCGCCGCCTCCGTCCTGCGTAACCGCGAGCTGGTTCGTCTTGTCGAGGGCGAATGGACGGAACCGATGTTCCAGACTCCGCTCCGCGAACTTGCAAAACGGTTGAAGGCACTCGCGCAGAAAGAACAGGACGAAACGCGGGCCGACGAGATTCGCGACCAACAGGTGCGCATTGATTCCTACCGCATGGTCATGGAGCGGTTCCTTTCCCTTGACTTCGACGACCAGGTGGCCTGGGCCGAAAGGACCGGTCGAACCCGCGCGATCATCAGTCTGCGCAGTGCCCCCATCGACCTGGCTCCGGCCCTGCGACGCATCCTCTTCTCCCGTGACACGTCCTCCGTGTTGACCAGTGCCACTCTGGCCACCGCCGAAGGGATGGACCCCTTCCTCACCCGAATCGGGGCCGACGGCCAACCGCACGGGATCGTCGATTCACCCTTCGACTACGAGGGAAACTGCCGCATCCTCCTCTCGACGGACTGCCCCGTGGCCGGCGGGCGCACCCCCCCTCCCGTGATCGCGCACTGGGCACAATGTATCCTCGCAGCCGCTACGAGCTGCGAAGGTGGAACCCTGGTCCTCTTCACCAGCTACCGCGATCTCGCAGCCGTGGCACGGGAATGCCGCGATGAAATCGCCAAAACCGGACGCCCGTTTCTGGAACAGACTGCGGGCGGTTCGCGCACCCAGCTTCTGGACACGTTTCGGTCGACCGGAAACGGCGTGCTGTTCGGAACCGAAACGTTCTGGACCGGGATCGATGTGCCCGGCCCCGCCCTCTCGCAAGTCGTCGTCACCAAGCTGCCTTTCGAAAATCCTTCCCATCCGGTCTTCCAGGCGAGGGAGGAATACGTCCGCGCCCGCGGCGGACATCCGTTTGTGGAAATTTCCCTGCCGGAAGCGGTCCTGCGTTTTCGGCAGGGCCTGGGACGGCTGATCCGCAAAGCCGACGACCGCGGTCGCCTGATCGTTCTCGACTCCCGCGTCCTGCGCAAGGGATACGGCAAAGCCTTCGTGGCCGCCCTTCCGAAAAAGTCCTTCGACCGCTTCAACCTTGCGGACCTTCCTGTGGTCTTCCGGTAAGGGCACGCGGCCCGTGTCGAGCACGGGCCCTACGTGGAGACGGGCGGCCTGTGCCGAGCACCGTCGGCAACGACCCGTTCCCCCCGGCCCTCGACGAGACGCTCCACGGTCGTGATCACCAGAACGAACCCCACGAGCGCGAAGGCGCCGGCCTCGGCATCCGACGGCACCAGACGGCCCCCTTCGAGAAGAAACACGGCCAAGGCCAGGGCGAAGACATCGAGCATACTCCAATACCGGGCCAACCGAACGAACCTTCCCGGAACCGGATCGACCCCGCTCTGCCGGGCACGCCACACAAACAGGGCCAGCCCGCACCAACGTGCTACCGGAGCAACGACCAGGAATACCGCAGTAGCGAACGCCCCCGAATAGGACCCCTGCTCCCAAAGCGAGGGCAGCACCGTAACCACGCTGAATGAATCACGGATCAGAAACCAGGCTTCGATCCGAAGAAACGGCAGGAACAGTGCTCCCGCCAGAGCCAGCCCTGCTCCAACCGTCAGCGCCATGCGGGTCCGGTCACCGATTTTCCCACCAAGCCGATGCAACACTCCCCGGCCCTCCGTATGCTCCCGTCCGCGAAGAAGCCGGGAGGCCAGCACCTGGCCCACCACCATGCTGAGGATAATCGCGCCGATGAACAGAGCGACACCCTCCCGCGGAGTCGCCCCGACCAGAAACTGGCCGGAAGTCAGTGTGAGCACCAGACACACGAGAAAAACGTCGAGCATGGACCATTTCGCGATGGGCTCGACCCTCGCGAGAAGACGGCGGCGGATCGGACCGGGGGAAGCGGGAAGCACCACCGCGAAGAGCACCGCCAACTTGAAAAAGGGGAAAACAATGGAAAACCCGACCACCAGGAAGGACAGCGCGTGCAGCCCTGCCGACCAGAGCATCTCTACAGTGTGGAAAATCGTGTACGCCTCGACGGTCAGAACCTGCCGGAACTCGAGAAACGGGACAAAGAGCACCGCAAGATTGCAGGAGAGTGCCATGGCCAGCAAACCACCGCACAGCCAACGCAGCCACAACGGCAGGGCTGACTCCAAATCAGCCCCAGCGCACCCGTCCTGCATGTTCTGAAAGCTCCCTAGTTGTGGCAACCGCACCCGCCACCGCCGCAACAATGGCCATCGGAATGGTCATGATGATGATGGTGTTCTCCGCCCTTTTCGTTCCCGCAAACCGCAAACGAGGAATAGACTTTGCGGATACTCTCTCCCGTTTCGGGATGCACCGTCAACGGCTCATCATTCATACAATGGCGGATTTCGTATCGCTTGGGCTCGGAGCCCTTCCCGGAGGGAACGGTTTCGTATTCGTAGATCGGCATGGAAATGGATTGTTCGAAACGACCGATTTAACGAAATCTACGGCCCGGGCAATCCCGATCTTCGGAATGATTACTGGCCGGTATCTCCGCTTCCCGCCCGTTGCACGGGAATTTCGGGTTCGTCGGAGTGGCTGCGACGGAACTGGTAACGGTTCAGATCCGCCAGGGATAGCTGGTCCAGCACCTCCTCCAGATCGAAAGCAGGGTCCTCGTCCGCCACCATCGCATCTTTCCGGGCAAAGTGGTGCAAGGTATTGTCTCGGAGCAAATCCAAATCCCCTTCGGAGAACATCAGGTCGCCTCCGCGGAACAACTCCACGCTCCTCTCCTCGAAATCCAACTCGGGAGTCCCAAACTGCTTCGAACGATACAGATCAATCTTCCCCGGCTGGAAACGACT
>CAYVUQ010000048.1:0-5519 GCA_964454915.1 uncultured Puniceicoccaceae bacterium | reverse complement strand
GCTTGGTGTAGTCCCACTGCTTCACCTGGGCGGATGCGGACACGGCCCCGCAACAGACGACTACAGCCGCAAAAGATACCCGAAGGTTGAACATGACGGAGGAGACTATGCACAAAGAATCCACCGTTTGCAATGCCGCGAACCGGATCGGATGAAACGTCCTCGTCCTGTCGGTCGATGGCCTCCATGCGGCCCAAACAGCCTCCATGCGGCCCGTGTCGAGCACGGCCCTACTACCGATATCCCGCAAGGCCGGATCTGGGGCGTTGGCCGTGCATTGACCTTGCCCCCGGAGACCGTTTAACCGGATTCTTTCCGAAAGGACCGGACTTCCCCGCCGCCTCTACGCCATGACCGCCAGAAAAGACACGCCCATGATGAAGCAATACCGCGAGACCCGCGGGCAGCTTCCCGACGGCTGCATTCTTCTCTTCCGGCTCGGTGACTTCTACGAGATGTTCGAAGAGGACGCCGAGCACGGGGCTTCGGTTCTTGGCATCACCCTGACCAAGCGTCACGAGATGCCCATGGCGGGCATTCCCTACCACGCGGCCGACACCTACATCCAGCGTCTGCTCGATGCCGGAGTGAAGGTCGCCATCTGCGACCAGACGGAGGTCCCGAAACCCGGCAAACTGGTCGAGCGGTCGCTCAGCCGTATCCTCACTCCGGGGACGGTTCTGGAAGACGATCAGCTCGACCCGCGCTCCGGCTCCTGGCTGGCAGCACTGGACTGGGACCGCCACGGTCTCCACGCGGCCTGGATGGATCTCTCGACCGGGGTATTCGAGATCGCCTCCGAGACTGGACCGGCGGACCTGGTCAGCTGTCTGGACGCCCTCTCCCCGACCGAAATCGTCGTCGCCGAGAACCTCGCCGACCGTCACCTTCCCGCCGAACTTGACTGGCTCCTGCACCGCTCCACGCTCACCCGCCTCGAACGCGAGGAAACCGAGAGCCGCGATCCCGCCTCCGATATTTCCTCCTGCCTGGGGGTGCTCTCCCTGGACGGTTTCGGCATTCCGCCCGACCACCGCTCCATCCCGGTCGCCGCCACCCTTCTGCGCTACGCCTCCAAAATGCTGCGGGGTCAGCCCGGAAATCTGGAACGGATTTCCTGGAGACGGCTCGACCGCACCGTCAAACTCGACTCCGCTACAATCCGGAATCTCGAGGTTTTCGAAAGCGTGCAAGGCGACCGCAAAGGCTCGCTTATGGAATGTCTCGACGCCTGTGTAACACCTGCCGGATCACGCCTGCTCGAGCAATGGTTTTCCGCCCCGATTCAGGAGCGAGCCGAACTCAACCGTCGCCAGGCACTCGTCGGACTTTTCCACGAGCGCACCCTCGATGCAGCGGATTTGCGCTCGGAGCTACGGCAGACCCGCGACCTGTCGCGCATTCTCGGTCGTCTGCAAAATCGCATCCGCAATCCGCGGGAGATCGGAGGAATCCGCGACACGCTCCGCCGTCTTCCCCGCCTCACCGACATCCTCGTCTCTCTGGGCGACTCCGATGCGGCGGACCTCGCGGGACGGATCGGCGGTTTCTCCGATCTGCAAAAACACCTCGACGCAGTCCTGGCCGAGGAGCTGCCCGGTCAGTTGAAGGACGGCGGGGTGATCCGCGACGGATACGACGAAGAACTGGACCGTCTCCGGGCCTTGGCTCGGGGTGCCCGCAACTGGGTCGCCGAACTCGAGCGCGAGGAACGTGCGGCCACGGGAATCAAGAATCTGCGGATCAAGTACAACGGCAGCTTCGGATACTTCATCGAAGTCACCAAATCGAACCTTTCCCTTGTGCCCGACCACTACCGCCGCAAGCAGACCATGACCAACGCCGAGCGCTACTACACCGACGCTCTCAAGGAGAAAGAGAAGGAAATCCTTTCCGCCGAGGAGAAGTCCGTAGTGCGAGAGGAGTCCATCTTCAACGCGGTGGTGGAGCGCGTTCTGGCCGAAGCCGCTGATCTGCGGCGGACAGCCGAGGCCCTGGCCGAGGGCGACCTTCTCTCAGGCTGGGCGGAGTTGTCACGAGCACGCGGATACGTGCGCCCGGAGGTTGACGATTCGCTCGACATCGAGATCACCAACGGTCGTCACCCGGTTATCGAGGAATCGTTGCGGGCATCGCCGGAAGGCTTCGCGGGGACCGGCAGTTTCGTCCCGAACAGTTGTGCGCTGTCCGCCTCGGACGCCCAGATCGCCGTCCTGACCGGACCCAACATGGCGGGCAAATCGACCTTCATCCGCCAGGTGGCCCTGATCGCATTCCTGGCCCACACGGGCTGCTGGGTCCCTGCCGACCAATGCAGGATCGGGCGTGTGGACCGCATCTTCTCGCGCGTGGGTGCGAGCGACGAACTGGCGCGGGGCCACAGCACGTTCATGGTGGAGATGAACGAGACGGCAAACATCCTGAATAACGCCGGTGAACGCTCGCTGGTCATTCTCGACGAGATCGGTCGCGGGACGAGCACCTACGACGGCCTTTCCATCGCCTGGGCCGTGATCGAACACCTCCACGGGGAGGGCGATTCCGGTCCCCGCACTCTTTTCGCCACCCATTACCACGAACTCACGAAGCTGGCTGACCATCTCCCCCGCCTGCGAAACTTCTCGGTGGCGGTCAAGGAGTGGAACGACGAGATCGTATTCATGCGCCAGGTCGTGCCCGGTGCGGCGGACCGCTCCTACGGCATCCAGGTCGCCCGCCTCGCCGGAATCCCGCAGACCGTAGTGGACCGCGCCATGGAGATTCTGGACAGCCTCGAAGGCAGCCCGGTCCCTTCCCCGGAAAAACCGCCGAAAAAGAAAAGAAAGCCCGGAAAACCGTCAACCGAGGCACAAATGGACCTCTTCGGCTCTACTTGGAGTTTACCGGAAAAGTGACACCCCAAACTTACATGTTTTGAGTGACGATCGTCACTCAAAACATGTAAGTTTGTTGGACGGTCGTCCGATGTTCCGGCCTCCGGCGGTCCGTGGCGAAGCACGGGCCTACGATCTGATACCGAATTTGTTTCGGCAGTCATGGACGTGATGGGGAATGAGTCTGAGCACTTCTCCTTCGAAGCTCGTAGAGCGTAGGGGGAAGGCGGCCCGATTGGAGGCAGGTCCAAGACCTGTGCAATCGGGTAAACGGCTGCTCGGGCTCATTCCCCGCCCGTCCCGTAGGGATGCGCCCGGAATCAAAGCTCGTGGCGTTCCACGCTTCGGCGCGTATCCCGATGCGCATCCCAAGCCTCCCCCTTCCCCTGGGCCAGGGCTTCGGAGGACAAGTGCGCTGCTTCGATTCCGAACCGTACCGTAGCCGTCAAATCAACTCAGGTTCGGTATTACATGTTTTGAGTGACGATCGTCACTCAAAACATGTAAGTTTGTTGGACGGTGGTTCGATGTGTTGGCCTCCGGCGGTCGGTGGCGGGCACGGGTACTACGATCCATCGAAACGGCGGCTTGTGTCGAAGCAGGGGGCTGCGATTTGATGTCTTGCGGGGCCGGACCTTGTTTACGGGCCTGGGCGGGGCATCAGCCCTCGGGTTGATCCGTCTTCTCCAGCGGCGTGAAAATGTACTCGTGGGTGCGTCCGGAGCGGAATCTGCTGATGGAGAAGGTCCATACGGCACCGTCTTTGGAAAGAACGGTCGGAGGCGGATTGCCGACCTCTTTCGGCCAAATGGATACTTCCTCCACCGGCTGCAAAAACCGGATGCGGAAGGGGAAATCGGTGAACTCGCCGTAGGAACCGTTGCTGATGCCCAGGCGCACCCGCCCGCCAGGAAGGAACTCTTCCTCCATGACGACCGAATTGCGGTCACTGCGCCAGGCGACGATGTCGCCGGGAAAGGTCACCCAGAGACGATCCTCAGACCCTGCGGCGAAGGCGAAAGGGTCCGGATTGGCCAGAAATTCTTCCGAGTCCAACAGCACAAAATGGCAGCCGGTCGGCTCGACCGCCTCCGGCAGGCTTCTCCCGAACGGGGCGAGAGAAAGCACTTCGGGAGCCTCGAAAGGACCCAAGGGACGGCGTGATGCGTAGATTTCGGGAAATTCCTCGATGGTATCGACAGGCGGGGAGAGGAGATAGGCAAACCCGGCACGCAGAGCCATCCGTGCCGCGCGCCGCGGTTTGATGGCCTCAAAGAACACACCCCGCACGGGCTTGCCGGCCAACGCCGACACCCGTTCACGGAGACGCTCCAGCCAGCCCTCGGGCGAGTTCGTCATGGCCGCCAGATAGGCTCGGTCGAGACGGATGATCCATTCCGCGCGGAGATCACCCGCTCCGGGAAGTTTGGCAAACTGAGCCGCCTGGCGCGGTGTCATCAGGAGCGCGACCGGTGCATCCATGGAGGCCAGCCGCTCGATCACCTGCGGCAGGTTTTCCGTGTTCAATTCCACGATCAGGCCCAGGGCGGCATCGCTGTCGCCCGGCCACAAAGGAGCACTGATACGGGGCAGGTCGCCCAGCCATGTGATGGTGTTGGCAAACAGCTCGCGGAAAGCGCGTTCAAGAATCTCGTTACCCGGAGGGAAAGCCCCCAGGCGGAATCCGGACCACGCGACCCGGCCCTTGAGGTAGGGTCCCACACTGAATGCGGTCAACTGTTCGACCTTGTCCTCCCCGGCGGAGAACCCGGTGGAAGCGACGGTCTTCATGCGGGTTCCGACTGGCCGCACCGCCAGGACCTGGTTGTAAACGGGCACCTCCAGAACGGCACGCGGCGTCCTGCGCAAGGAAACTGGCAGAGTGCGGTTCAGAACGAGACGGGCGGGTCCGCGCGGGGACGGGTTGGCGTTTCCCACGAAGCGGGCACCGACGATGTCCCCGAAGACGGGCTCATCGCGCCAGCGACCGTCATCGTAACGTGAGCCGACCGCACCGGTCATCAAAATCGATCCTCCTCCGGCGAGATACTCCTTGATCCGCCTGGCCTCGTAATCGCTCAGACAGGAGGAAAACGGAAAGATCACCACATCGAATTCGCCGATGCGGTCGATGCGGTAGAACGGACGATAGGCGAACCCGAGACCCCGTAAAAACTCCCTCCAGGACTCCATGAGCGACTCGTAGTCGAAACGCATTTCCCGAAAAAACCGGTGGGTGGCGGGGGAATCGTACACCCCCACGCGTATGTCGTCGGTGGCGACCTGCACCCCGGTCTCGCGTTCGATTAGAGGTGCCATGGACGCCGGCACCCGGTCGTTGGTCTCCACGATCAGATATCCGTAATTCCAGACACAGAGGAAAAGAATGACCAACGCCGCGACGAAGACTCCGGCGAATCCGCATTGCCGCGGAATTTCGGGCCCTGTGCGGCCGTTGCTCATGTTTTTCGGTCAACCACGTCCGAGGGCACCCTCGACACCACCTCGGTCGGCGGTTCCTCAGGCTCTGCCGCCTTTCGCGCACGCTTTTTCCGGTTGATGGCCAGAGCGTAGGCGAAGAAGGCGAACACGCAGGAGACGACGACACCCCCGAAGATGATGATCGACATGACGTTGATGAACGTG
>CAYVUQ010000047.1:476-9592 GCA_964454915.1 uncultured Puniceicoccaceae bacterium | reverse complement strand
GGTCCATGCGACCGTGATAGAGAGTGATTCGTTCGATTTTGGGTTGAGTCGTCGGTGTCATCTTTTGTCCTGATTCAATTTTTGTCCGGATTGTTCCAGCCGGAACTGTTTGTTAATGGTTGATTTTTGCAATCACTGCCAAAAATCGTCCAATAGCTGCTTGCACCGAGGAATATTCTGTGCCATTAGTATTTCTACAATCAAAAATTACGAAATTGTTTTGTAAAAAATCACTCTCACATGTTTTCTGCAAACACAGGTAAAATCCTGATGGCGGGTCTGGTTTTTGCAACTGCCCCCGATTTGCGGTCGAATACCCTCGAGGGAGTGCCGGACTTTCATTCGGAAGCGCAGCCGTTGATCGAGCGATACTGCTACGAGTGCCACAATTCTGTCGATCAGAAGGGGCAGCTCGATCTCGAGGTTTTGACGCGCGAGTCGGATTATCTGTCCAATTCAAACCTTCTCGAAAACCTCGAATGGGTGCTTTTCGACGAGGCGATGCCACCGCGAGAGGCTCCCCAGCCCACAGAGGCGGAACGGAAACTCATGCTGGACTGGACGAACGGTTCGTTGGCTCGCCTGCAGAACGCCCGCCCAAACGATCCCGGCGTGGTTGTGTCTCCGCGAATCAACTCGAACGAATATGATTTTGTCATCCGCAGCCTGACCGGACACGATCTCGACGCTGGGAAATACCTGACCGCCGACAATCCCGCCGGCGAGGGGTTCATGAACGTCGGAGCCGCGCAAACCCTTAGCGTTGGCCAATTTGAAGCATTTCTTGGTGCCGCCAAAAGTGTGCTAAAGCACGCTCGTGTGACGCCGGAAAAAGGGGCTGCCTTTTTTTCCATCCCCGTCCCAGAGGCTGCAGACGAGGAAGACTTCACGGAGGGATTACGATACCTGTGGGAGCAATCGTTGGAACCGCACATCAGTGACGTGGCTTCGGAACAGTTGGAAGGAATACGGGCTTACTGGAGTCCGACTCAAAACTTTGGCCAATATGCAAATTTCCAGCTCATTTGGGCGACCGCTCTCGAAATCGCCTGGCAATACCGACACCGCGCTGCGCTGGGCATGCCGAATGTGACCATTGATGAGATCGCCGCTAATTACGGACCGGGTCTCATCCCGAGCTTTGGACGAAAGGTGGAGGACTTTTTTCGCGTTGCAACGGGCGGGGAGTCCCAGTATGGTTTCATGGAACGATTCGACGGGTCGATTTTGACACCACTCCTTCTGGATCGCTTCCTGCAATTACCCTCGCCCGACAAGGCCGAGCCGGAGAAAGTTCGACAGCAGATCGTCGAACTCGCAGAGTGGATAAACGAGACGTTCAACCACAATGATTTCTCGAAGAACAATAGAAGCGAACTAACGATACCTCTGACGAAGGAAGAAGGCGGAGGCACCGCTTTTCGCGGACAGATGGATCGCGGAATCATTCCCATCAAACTCGATCTTACCAAAAGCACGACCGGCGAGGTTTACTTCGCCGCTCTTGAATTGTTCGACGGGCCGGAAGGCGATGTGGTCGAGGTCAGCGGTTTGATCTTTGAGGATGCCAACGGCAACCAAGTGCCGTGGGAAGACGCCGTCAGCGAATTTGTAGACTCAGAAGGAAATCGTTTCGGCTTCAATGAAACTCTACAGGGGCATTCGCCCGGCGAGAACGGCATCTTCGTGCGCGGCGGAACCTGGGTGAAGTTCAAGATTCCCGATGGCATGGTTCGCTTGACGGGTCGGGGTGTTCTCGCCGAGGATATCGGCGAAAACTCCTCCGTCGCGTGGTTTCAGGACGATCAAGCTCCGGAAAATCTGATCCACCTTCCGGGATGGAAATATGTGGGATACCGGGTGTCGGAACCGGCCAATAAGCTTCGCAGTAGTATCGGAGAAATCCGCTCTCTCGCCAGGGATAGCCAGCGGTTCAATGGCGGAACGGATTTCGTGACGATTCCTCCGAACTACCGCGAGACCCTGGGCATCCCGCAGGAGCAGGAACTCTTCACGTCCAAAGGACATTTCTCCGGCTCTTTCCTCGACGGCTCCCTACCGGAAGTCATTGAGAGAATTGGACCCGAATCAGAGGTTTTGAGCATGAATCGGGACGTTTTCGATCTGATGATCGACTACGCATCAAGTCGGGAGATGGACGATGCTCAGTTGCGCGAACGGGCCGAGGATATCCTCCGTCCGTTTGTGGATACCGCATGGAGAGGGCAGGCCACCGATGCAGAAATCGAACGCCTGATGGAGATTTATGATGATGAAACATCAAATGGCGCACTCTTTGAAACCGCTGTCAAACAACCCCTGATTGCCTCCCTCGTCGTTCCCAAGTTTCTTTACCGATTCGTCGAGAGCCGGAATTTGGCCGAACCCTACCCCCTGCAACCGCGCGAGCTGGCCACCCGTCTGGCTTTCATGCTTTGGAGCAGTCTGCCCGATGAGGAACTCCTGTCCGCTGCTGCCCGGGGAGACTTGCAAACCGAAGAAGGGATGCGCCGTCAGGTGCGTCGGATGATAGACGACCCGCGATTCGACGGATTCGTCGCTCAGTTTGCCGCCTTCTGGTTGCATCTGGCCGTTTACGAATCCAAAGCCGATCCCGATGCCGAAAAATTTGAAGATTTTACGCCGAAAGTGAAAGCGGCTCTCTACGAGGAAGCAGAGCGTTTCCTCAAGTATGTTTTCCGGGAGGATCGTCCGCTGGCTGAGATCCTGTTTGCCGACTACACCTTTCTCAACGACACGGTCGCCAAGCATTACGGTCTGGCGGAACCGGAGGGCGACGGCTTCGTCAAAGTGTCCTTCGATGCCGATGATCCGCGCGGCGGACTCCTCGGGATGGGAGCTTTTCACACCTTGACCTCGGCTCCCCTGCGCACCAGTCCCGTTCACCGCGGCATCTGGGTGTATGAGTATCTGCTGGGGAAACCGGTTCCCGCTCCTCCGCCCAATGTGCCGTTACTCTCCGACACCGAGGTTAGCGAAGAAGGCCTCACCGTGGCTGAGCAACTGGCAGAACACCGGAACAACCCGGCCTGTTTCGACTGCCATGACCGCTTTGATCCTCTCGGCGTGGCACTGGAAAACTTCGATCCTGTCGGACGCTGGCGCACCTCGATCTCGAAAGACAATCCCGTGGACGCCAAAGGCGTTTTCGGCAACGGCGAGGTAATCGATGGCATCACGGGTCTGAGGCGCTACCTTGCCGAGCGGGAAGAGGATTTCCTATCCAATTTCGCCCGGAAGCTGATCGCCTATGGCTCGGAACGTCCCTTCATGATCACCGACCGCCCCTTGCAGGAGGAAATCACTCGCAAACTGCTCGCTGAGGACGGCAACCTGATGGATGCTCTGATGATCTACCTGCAAAGTCCGCAATTTCAAATGCGCCGCGACCCACCCCAGGTCGCCGCGAGATGATTCTTCTCACCACTAAATACCCAACTCCATGAACAAAGACCCATTCTCAAACATTGATCTGGAAACCTCCCACTTCAACCCGACCATTTCCCGTCGCGCGGCGATTCGCACCCTCGGAGCCACCTTGACGCTGCCCTTCCTGCCCAGCCTTGCCTGGGCGCAGGCAAAGAAGGGCGATGTAACTCCTGGAATCGACATTGCACCCCGCCGCTGGGCCACGGTTCTATTCGCCAACGGCGTCAACGTGGACCACTGGTGGGCAAAAGGGGAAGGGGATGCGATGCAACTCTCGAGCACGCTTCAACCCCTCGAACCGTTCAAGAAAGACCTGCTCTTTCTGGACAACCTCCACCTGTTCGACGACACCGTAGGCGTCCACACCCCCTACTTCACCAATTTCCTCAGCGGGGAGGAAATCCGTAAGGGTGCCATCCCTTCCGTCGCCCAGTCCCTCGACCAGTTACTGGCGCGGACAGTCGGGAAACTCACCCCCGTCTCTTCCCTGACCCTCGGAACCGAACCCGGCGGTCCCGGCAACAACCTCAACTCTACCATTTCGTGGGCCTCCGCGACCACCCCGGTGCCACCGGAGGTATTTCCCCGCATGGCCTTTGACCGCCTCTTCGATGTCAGTGGCCTGCTGCGTGATCGCAGCATTCTGGATTTTGCAAAAGAACAGGCCGCCGATGTCCGGCGAAAACTCGGGCGCGACGACCGGGAAAATCTCGAGGAGTACCTGAGCGCGATCCGGGACATCGAGCAGCGCATCGACCTGGCCACCGCCGAGGACCGCTTTGAGGGCTGGCGCCCCTCGATCGAAACGCCCAATGTGGAACGCCCGCCCGCCGGCCGCCCGCAAAACGTCCGTGAGCACATGAAGCTGATGGTCGATATCATCGTTCTCGCCTTCCAAATGGACCAGACCCGGGTGGCCACACTGCTCTTCCAAAAGGACATCACCTCCATGAGCTTTAAATTCCTTCAAGGTGTCAGCAATACGGGGATGCACACCATTTCCCACCACCGGCACCTCGAAAACATGCTGACGGAGTATCAGAAGATCAACCTCTACCATGTCGAGATGTTCGCCTACATGCTCGGCAAAATGAAGGCCGTTCAGGAAGGCAATGGCTCGCTGCTTGACAACACGATGCTGCTCTTCGGCTCGACCATGCGCGATGGCGACTTCCATGACGCAAACGACCTGCCTCTGGTTGTGGCGGGCGGGAAAAACTGCGGAATCCGCACCGGCGGTCGCCACATCCGCTACGAAAAACTAGAGGATCGGCGACTCTGCAATCTGCATCTGGCCATGGCGCAGCGCATGGGTGTAAAGGATGAGAAGGGAAATGTTATCAGTAAATTCGGCAACAGCCACTACCCCCTCCCAGGACTTGCCTGAGCAATCGCACCGCCACCATTTTTTCAATCCCACGACCCATGACTCCCCAGGAACAAACCGAACTCTTCGAAGACATCGCATCCCTCACCTATCTCGCCGAAGCCTTCAGGGACGACGATGGCAATATCATCTCCGTCAATTTCAGCCACCACGGAATGTTTCGCAATCGGTATGCCGACGGCGAAGAACGTCCCGGTATCCACGACGCTGCTTTCATTGAGCTGACCCGTCTCCCGAAGCTCAAAGCGGTCGGCACACAGTTTCAACCGATCTCCGACCGGGGCTATTACGAAGTATTCAGCAACCTGCCCAACCTCGAGGCCATCGCGGTCCTTGATCCGGTGGAGGAAGCGGGGATCACCCACGGCTATGTAATCGGTGCCAATCAAGTCGCGCCCCAACTCAAAGTTCTCAATCTGAAACATTCCTTCAGCGTCAAGGGCAGTGCCTTACCCCCTCTGGGACCTTTTCCGGAGTTGTTGCTGTTGCAGGTCGATGTGGACTCCGCGGACAAGTCTGTTCTCGGCCTCGTCGAATGGTCGCCCAGGATCAAAACACTTCACCTGCACCGCACGGCACTCGACGACGCGGAATTCGCCAAACTGGTGAGTCTTCTTCCCGACCTCTACTATATCCAGATCAAGCCAAGCTACGGACTCCCGCGCGGCGAAAAGATCAATGGCACCAGCCTTCGGCATTTGCGAAGCGCGGAAAACCTGCGCCACCTAAAGCTCTCGCACCGCGGGATTCTGCCGTTGGTCTGGGATAACGAATTGGAACATGTGGCGGCCATTCCGAACCTTGAAACGATCGAATATCCCACGCAAAGCCCCAGAGAACCCGACGGCGTCACGCCAGAGGTAACCGCACGGCTCCAGTCCGCTTGTCCCGACCTGAAGATCAATGTGCGCGGGGCGCAGGCCGACGCCGGAGACGCCGACCCGCTCCTCGGCTACCAATGGGGTGCCTAACCCACAGGCACTAACAGCAAGCACTATTCCGGCAGTGCTTCGGCGTCGCCCCAAACCAGGAGATCACCGTGCGAAGAGGCGATCACAAGGCCGTCCACCATCTCCAAGGTTCCTGTATCGCTCTTGATTCGACTGCGGGAGAGGATCTCCGGGTCGCGCCCGGCACTGACAACAAACAGCCAGCCTCCACGGCCATTGATGTAAATCTTGTCGTCGGCGATCATCTGCGATCCTTCTTTGACTTGCTTTACATCGAGATCAAGACGGTAGATGACCTCACCGGTTTCCGCATCCCAGCAATTGAGGAACCCCTGACCGTCAGCGCAATAGACCAGACCGTCGTACACGCTTGCCGAGGATTGGGTTCGAGCCACTTCCCGGTCTTCCCAGAGAATTTCAGGCTTCTGCTTCACGTCGGTAACCTGCAGGCAAAGAAAGCGACCCTTGGCACGGCTTAGTCCGTATGCCCCATCCCTTCCCACGCCGATATAGATTTTCCCATTGTGAAAGACGGGCATGGAAATGATTTCACTCGGCCCGATTTGGGTCTCATGTGCACCGTCCGCGAGAGTCTTGAAGCTTCGGGAGAAACCGGACCAATGCTCACCGTCGGGGGCAACCCCCAACCGGGATCCTGCCTCTTGCTCGGCCTCGTCGTTGTACATGTAGAACCTGGTTGGATCGGAATAGTAGTCTGGCGGGTATTTGTAGTCCAGGCGCTTGTCGAGCGTGTACACCTTTTCGCGGCCATCGGGATGAACTCGCCACTCCGGCAAGTTGAGGTCCATCTGCCAGTATTCTTCCAGGGTCACGACGGAACCGTCGTCTGACGGGGTGGGAATGCCAAAACAATGGAGAACACCGTAGCCATCGGGGTAAACAACCGCTCGCTCTCCGTTGGCTTCGATCAAGGTCGGAGAGGACCATTCACCGTGGAAAACGATGGGCACATCCATCTGATCACGAGCGATCAGGCTGCCGTCACGAGCATCCAAAACCAAGAGATGGGGCACATCTCCGTGCTTTCCGTAGGCCTTCGCCCGGCTGCCGATTTCATGGGCCGTCCCAAGCCAGAGTTGATCGCCCACTTTCAGAATGGTGCTGCTGGTCGCATCCTGCACTTTCAGGTCGAATTCCTCCAAGCTGTAATGCCAGATGATGTCCGCTGACCAGTCCGGTAATTCGGTTGGCATTTCCTTCCCCTCCGGCAATTTAAACGGGCTTCGGGTCATGATCTCCAACTCCCCGGTCATGCCGTCGTTCCCGTCGGCCAGGCCGTTCAAGTCGAGACAAAACACCTCATACATCGACAGGATATAGATACGGTCTCCGTCCACCACCGGCATTCCGCAAGTGCCGTAGGTCCCGGGTCCATAGCCGCCCTGCGGCACGATCAGCCGCCATATCTCAGAGCCGTCCTTCAAACTGTAAGCCACCATGGTCGCGCCGTGGTCAGCGGCTTCCGCCCATAACTCATCGGGGTTTCCCTCAGCATCTCCTCCTACCAGGATCATGTCATCGACCACGGCTGGCATGGGATATTGATGCTTCGCGCCGGTGTCTTTTTCCCAAAGCAGGGTCTCCTCGTTGAGCGCATCGGGCAGATTCGAGGCCTCACGGATGTGGTTGCGGTAAGGATCATTCGCCCAGACGTCCGCACGAACGCTTAACCCGGTCGTCAAAAAGATCGCCAGTGCTGCTAGAAATGTGGGGGTGCTATAATAATTTTTCATGGTAAAAGAAAAAAGGATTACCAAACGAAATACAGCATGCAAGTTTTTTTTTTCATTTTTCGCAATAAAAAGTGCGACATTATTTTCGACGATCGTCGAAAATAATGTCGCGAAAAGTTGGCGAAACGGTAGTAGTGTTTCGGCATTTGATCGGGGATTGGTTGGTATTGTTTTTGGGAAAGGTTTCCTGGGGCGCACCGAATTCCAGGGCGGAACACTTTGCCCGGCATCCAAAAAAAGCCGGAGATTCAGGGACACCGGAGATTCGGGGACACCCATCAACTCTACGGGAGGGGTTCGATGGTCTTTTTCTCCCAAATATCTTGCCGATAGGCACTTATCAATCCTAAAAATGGCCTCCGGAGTTGGGTTCGTTTTATGGATGTCCCGAATTCTTGACCAGCCCATCGACCTGCTCCGGTTGATCCTTAATTCCGCAGAGATTATTCGCCTATTGATAACCCGCTTCAACCTTCAAGCTGAGGTTGCCCATTTCAGCCAGAGGCAGGGCCGTGATCCTGCGGTCGAGCGCATACCTGCGTGCTCCGGGGTAAATGACCCACAGATGCTCCAGGCCAAGGTCGGCGGTGGTCGTGTGCATCGCCTTGGTGGTCGTGGGGGCATCGCTGCATTTGAACTCGAAGCCCCATCGTTTCCCATGGCGCAGGAGGAGCAGATCCAGCTCCGCGCCGCGCTGCGTGGCGTAGAAGTAGGCCTCCCGCTGGCCGAACCGGAGGAGGACTTGCTCAAGGGCAAACCCTTCCCAACTCGCCCCGTAGCGTGGATGCGTGAAGAGGCTCCTTTCGTCGCTGATACCCAGCAGATAGTGCAGGACCCCGCTGTCGCGCAGATAGACTTTCGGAGACTTGACCAAGCGCTTGCCCAGATTCTCAAACCAGGGGGGCAAGGCCCGCAGCATAAAGGTTCCTACCAGCAAATCGCGGTAGTGGTTCGCCGCCGTCGCACTCATCCCCATGGAACGCGCCAACTCGGCTGCATTCCAGGTTTGTCCGTGGTAGTGCGCCAGCATGCGCCAAAATCGCTCCAGCGCGTGCGGCGCTACCCGCGGCACCAGCGCGGGAATGTCCCGCTCCAGAAACGTGCGGGAAAAATTGTCCATCCAGCGCGACCACCGTTCCGGACTATCTGCTAGGAACGCTCGGGGGAATCCTCCCCGCAGCCAGAGCGCGGCCTGCGCCGCAGGGCCTACTTCCTCCAGGGAAAAACCGCCCACATCAATGAAGTGAATACGGCCAGCCAGGGACTCGGAGACCCCCCGCACGAGATCCCACGAGGCCGACCCTAACAGGAGGAAGCACGCACGGTCTGGCCCATCGTCCACGATCGGGCGAAGGGTCGCAAACAGCGCAGGCAGACGTTGCACTTCGTCAATCACGACAAGCCCCTCGTGCCCGGAAAGGATGTGCCCTGGATTGGCCGAAAGTGCCGCCGCATCCGCCGCACGTTCCAGGTCATACCAGGTCACCTGCCCTCCAAACTCCGCCCCATACGCCCCCGCCAGCGTCGTCTTGCCTACCTGCCGAGCCCCCAGCAAGGCCACCACCGGGAAATCCT
>CAYVUQ010000047.1:0-466 GCA_964454915.1 uncultured Puniceicoccaceae bacterium | reverse complement strand
CCTCACGGATGGCCTGCAAAAGGCCGCTGCGCTCAATAGTTTGTTGCATAACATATTTCTAAAATAAGTTTTACAACAACAAGCAAGCAAAAACTCGTGGCGGTTGGACTGACCTGTCAGCTGCCCGTCGGCAGGCCGCTGCGATCAACTGCGTTTTTACGGTTTAGCCAATTTGAAGAATTTTAAGGACACCCAGTGCACCGCTTCGCGGCGCATTGGGTGTCCCGAATTCTTGATCCTTGATCCTAATCGTGCTCATAATCGTAATCTCAGGATTACGATTACGGAGAAGTACTCGGTGGGTTCTACCCGCCGATTCCCTTCGGTTAGGTGGGGGGCGGTGTTGCGGTAGCGGGTGGGGCTTCCGGTGTCGTGGGGTAGAACCCCTCGACTACTTTTGTACTCGGTGGGTTCTACCCGCCGATTCGCCCGTTGGCTGCGATGCAAAAAAAGCCCGGTCCGTTTG
>CAYVUQ010000046.1:1565-9683 GCA_964454915.1 uncultured Puniceicoccaceae bacterium | reverse complement strand
TCCCGGACACCTCCGGCATACCGCGTTCCTTCTGCTTGCCATGGTCGTCTATCTCGTGTACGACCAGTGGAAGTGGTGGACGTCCCGCGAGGACTACAGCTTCGGCTTTATCGTGCCGATCTTCGTCGGATACGTGGTTTATGATCGGTGGCCGTCGATCAAGGCGTTTCTGCTCAGGCGTGAGTGGGAGGGCGGTCCCGCTCCCACCGTCCCGGTCGGCACGGCACCGCTGACCGCATTACTGGTGTTTTTCGCCTGGGTCGGTGCTTTCGGGGGCCTGTTCCTGTTCTTCCTCGGTGGTTTCCTGCAGGCGATCACTGCCAATCCGCTGCTGCCGGGCGGGCAGTCTCTGGCCTTCGGGTTTGCGGCCACCTGTCTTTCCCTGGCCTTCCTGGCTGCGGGATCTGCTCCGACTCCCCCCGGCGAGACGATTCCTGTACGCCAACGCCTGCTCTTTACAGGTCTGTTCGTGTTCCCCGCACTTATCTGGATTCTCTCTCTTCCGCTCCTCACCTTCGCGGAGATTCGGGTGAGTCTTTTCCTCCTGAACAAGGTTACCGTCATCGTCTTCAACGTCTTCGACATTCTGGGGATTCCGCTGGAGCGCGAGGGCAACGTGCTTGTCCTGGAAAAGGGCAGGGTCGGGGTGGAGGAGGCCTGCTCGGGCATCCGCTCCCTGATGGCCTGTCTCTTCGCGGGTTCGTTTCTCGCCGCCGTTTTTCTCAACCGTTGGTGGAAGAAGGTTCTGCTGGTGTTCTGCGCGATGGTTTTGGCCTTTGTGATGAACATCGGGCGCAGCCTGTTCCTCACCACATGGGCGCACATGTACGGCTCCGAATCCATCGCCGGGAGCGTTCACGATATCACCGGTTATGCCGTCCTCGGGTTTACCTGCGTGGGACTTCTGCTGCTCCTGCCGCTGTTCAATCTTCGTTTTGAAGTGGAGGATGAGGACAGTGGGGAAGAGGATGCCGCCCCTTCGGGACCACCGGAAGAGCGCGGCAAATGAGAGTCCTTTTCGTCTCACCGGAGGTCACCCCGTTCGTAAAAGAGGGTGGCCTCGCCGACGTGGTGGGTGCGTTGCCTCCCGCACTGGCCCGGCTCGGGCACGATGTGCGCGTGGTATGCCCGAAACATGGAGGACTTGTGCCAGGGGCGGATTGGCAGCGCCATCCCGGTGTGCTGTACGTGCCAACCGGGGCCGGGATGCACTACGCGGCGTGCTGGGAGACCTCTCTGGATCGTGAGGGGAGGGTGCCCCTGGTCTTCGTGGAGTACGATGAGTATTTCGCACGCGGGGAGATTTACCACGGCCCCTGGGGAGCACACGGGGACAACGACCGCAGGTTCGCGTTTTTCGCACGTGCCGCACTCGAGGTCTGCGCGGCGGCGGGATGGATTCCGGATGTCGTCCATGCGCACGACTGGACCTGTGCGTTGACCCCTGTTTTTCTCAATACGGTTCTGGCGCACGGTGTGTGGGCGGGGACCGCATCGGTGTTTACCATCCACAACTTGCAGCACCAGGGCCACTTCGCCCGAGGGGTGCTCGACTTTGCGGGACTGCCGCAGAGCGTTTTCCGGGAGGATGGCCTGGAATCGTTCGGGGGACTGAACTGGATGAAGGGTGCCATCTACCATTCCAACAAGGTCACAACCGTCAGCCCGACCTACGCGCGGGAAATCCGTTCGCCGGAAGGCGGCTTCGGGCTGCACCGGGTGCTCGACTTCAAGGGTGCGGACCTCGTCGGTATCCTCAACGGTATCGATACGGTCGCCTGGAATCCATCCGGCGACCCGGCTCTTCCGGTACCGTTCAATGCAGATTCGCTGGCCGGAAAAGATGCCGCCAGGAAGCACTTGCGGAAGGTTTTCGGCCTCGACCAGCGGCCTGAGGTCCCGCTCTTCGGGGTGGTTTCGCGCCTTTTCCATCAGAAAGGCCTAGATCTGCTCGCTTCGGTGGCCGGTCGGGCAGTCGGTTCAGGTCGGATGCAGTTGGTGGTTCTCGGTTCAGGGGAGAAGTGGGAGGAGGACGCCTTTTCCGGTCTCGCAGCCCATTTTCCGGGTGGGGCGGGAGTCCGCATCGGCTTCGACGAGAATCTGGCGCATCTGGTCATCGGGGGGTCGGACTTCTTCGTTATGCCCAGCCGGTTCGAGCCCTGTGGACTCGGCCAGCAATACGCCATGCGGTATGGGACGATTCCGGTGGTGCGCCGGACGGGCGGACTTGCGGACACCGTGGTTCCCTGCGGCGAGGTTGGCGAGACCGGGTTTCTCTTCGACAGGGCCGACCCCCAGGAACTTCTGGAAAGCATTTTTCATGCGGTGGAATTGTGGGAAACCGATCCGGATGCCATCCACCGCCTGCGGGTCAACGGCATGGTGCGTGATGCCTCCTGGAGCGTTTCGGCCAAGGCTTATGCCGATGTGTACCGCTGGGCGGTCGCCGCGCGCCGGGGGGTGGGAGAGGCTTCGGCTTGATTGTAAAATCAATCTGAACTTATTGTTTGCCAAAAGCTGGAAAAAGTGCCGTTTTGGGTTGCTTCGGCTTTTCCGGGACCGCACCGAATTCACGGTCGCCCGGGCTTCCCGTTATCATGAAAACGTTCCGCTCACTCTTCACAGTTTTTTTTCCTCTGGTTCTTCTCGCGGGGAACGCTTCTGCCGTGCTCAACACGTCGAAGTCGATCAAGAACGGTCTCACCGAGGTCGCTACGGGCGAGGACTTTTCCTATCTGGTGCAGTACAGCAACCCCAGCACCACTGTGCCCGAGTTCTTCGACATGAAGATCACGGACGTCCTGCCTCCCGAGTTGGAATACCGGGGCTTTTCCGGAACAGCCGATGTCGATTCCGTCGATTACGACGCCGCTTCCCACACCCTCACCATTTTCTTCAAGAGTCCGCTCGAGGACGGCAAGACGGGCGAGCTTGAGATCAAGACCCGCTTCAAGCCGGGGCAAACCCCCGATGGCACCGTTGCGGTCAACGAGGTCACGATCGACGCCAAAGATACGCCGTCCGTCACGTCCGCTCCTGTCTCGATCACCGCCCGCGCCTCCAACCGCGCGAGCGCGGAAAAGGTTCTCCTCGGCTCCAGCATCCCGCTCAACGAAAATGTGACCTACCGGGTCCGCGCCCGCAACCAGCACACCGCCGCCGCCCTCGACCTGGCCGGTGTCGTCGTGAAAGATGTGCTCCCCGCCGGGGCGGAGTTTGTCAATGCTTCGGGGGGCGGTGTTTACGATGCGCTCAACAACACCGTGACCTGGGCCGTCGGCGATCTGGACGCCGGACAAACCGCCACCGAAACGGTGACCGTGCGCTTTCCCGATACAGCCTTTCTCGTTGGTGACGACGTCGTCAATCGCGTCGAAGTCACCGGCACCCCCCTGGGCGGTTCGTCCGTAACCCTGGTCGATCAGACCTCGCACAGGATTGAGCTGCCGTCGGCCTCCGCGGATTTCCGTAAGGGTGTGAATGGCAAGTTCGTGTACGAGGGCAAAGAGGCATTCAAGACCTGGAACCTTACGCTCAAGAACACGGGTAACGTCCCCCTCGCCAATGTCTCCGTTCGGGACGTTGTTCCGGACGAGGTCGATGTGGACCGCATCCGCGTGCCACGGCTCCAGGGAACGCCTTCGGGTCTGCAGGACGAGGTGAACGTTTTCTTCCGGACCAATCTCTCCGGCCCGTCGTGGACCGCTATCCCCGGCAACCCCTGGGACGGAGCATCCTCCACCTGGGTCAACGTCTCGTCGCTCGCCCTCGGCGCAGGTGAGTATCTCACCGAAATCCGCTGGGACTTCGGGACGCTGCCGGTTGGCTACGAAGCAAGGGATTTCCAGGTGCGCGGGACGATCCTGACGACCGACCGTTCGGGGGCCGCAGTTCCCGCCGGGACCGTTGTGGACAACACAGCCTTTCTCACTTACGACGACCACACGGGGACCACGCTGTCGGATGACAATTCGGCCTCCCTGACGGTGAAGACCATCCGGCCGGTCGTTGAGTTGGACAAACGCTCCTCACCCAGCCCGGTCGCGGATGGTGGCGTGGTCACCTACACCATCGAGTTGGAGAACCATTCCGTGGCCGCCCAGAACATGGTGGAACCGGTCGTCGCAGACCTTCTCGATCCCCGTCTGGAGTTCGTCCCCGGCAGCATGACCGTCGTCTCCGAACCAGCCGACGACCCCGATGATCCGCACTTCGAAGTGATCGAGGATTACGGTGCTCCCGGACAGACCCTTCTGCGCTGGTCCTGGACCTCTGCCTACGGGAACGCCTACGACCTGAAACCGGGAGACAAGTTTGTCATCTCCTTCCAGGCCACCGTGCCGCGCGGCACGCTCTTCGGAAACATCGAGAACAAGGTCTATCTCGCCGATTGGGGCAACACCGAGATCGACCCCTACAACGGGGTCAGCGGTTCCGGAGACTCTTCCGACCTCGATGGCGACGCCGATACTTCCGAAACCGTTTACGACGAAAACAACAAGACCTACGTGGCCGGTCGCGCCTCGATGGACTCGATCAAATGGGTTCTCGGGCAGCTTGATGCCGATTGGAGCCGGTATCCGGATTCCGGCGACACCGTGCCCGGGGGTCTGGCCGATTACCGGTTGATTATTGAAAATACCGGAAACGTGCCGATCGAAGATGCCGAGATCCTCGACATCCTTCCGGTCATCGGAGATACGGGTGTCGTCGATCTCAACCCGCGCGACACCGAGTGGGTCGCCGCCCTCGCCGGACCCGTCACCGCCCCGCCGGGGGTGACCGTTTACTACAGTCGCTCGTCCAACCCCGAACGCCCGGATTACAGCGGTTCCGTGGTCGATCCGGAAGACCCCGACTGGAGCGTGACCCCTCCGGCCACCATCACCGAGGTGCGCTCCCTCTTCTTCGTGTTTGACGGCGTTACCATCGATCCGGGAGACGAATTCGAGCTGACCTGGCCCATGCGCGCTCCCGTCGGCACGCCGACCGACGGACGTATCGCCTGGAACTCTTTCGGCTACCGTGGCACCCGGATCGACACGGGTTCGCAGCTCCTCGCCTCCGAGCCGAACAAGGTCGGCATCAAGGTCCTCCCGGACAACAACGCATCCTACGGCGATTACGTCTGGCTCGACTACGACAAGGATGGAGTCCAGGACCCCGGCGAGCCGGGTCTGAACGGCATCCGGGTCGATTTCTACGAAGACGGCGACTTTGACGGAGTCACCGGTGGTTTCCCCGACGGCGTGCGCGACCCGTCCACCGACCGCCATGTCGGCTTCACCATTACCGCCGACGACTTCGACGGCGACGCAGGCTACTACCTCTTCCCCGATCTCGACCGGGGGAACTACTACGCGGTTTTCTCCGTGCCAGACACCTACGAAATCACCCTTCCCAACGTGGGTGACGACACCACGGATTCCGATGTCGGACTGGTCCCCGCTGCGGGCGATGACATCGGCGACCGCTTTGTGGACGGCTCCTTCATCAAGGCCGTGACGCCCATCACCGAGATCGATGCCGCCGAGCACGACCGCACCTGGGACCTCGGCCTCTGGCTGCCGCCCACAAGCGTGGACATTGTCAAGACCGCCGGGGCGGCCGCCGACGGAGACGATCTCTGGATTCATCCCGGCACCCCGGTCACCTACACCTACACGGTGACCAACACCGGCGACCTCCCGCTGGTGCGGATCAAGGTCACCGATGACATCCTCGGCGATGTCGGCACCGTTGCAGGCCCTCTCGCCCCCGGTGACAGCACCACGCTGACCAAGACTTCCCCGGCCCTGTCCGCGGGAGTCGTCAACACCGGTGCCGTAGAGGCCCATCCGGCCAGCCCGGGCGGTGACGAGATTCCCGGTGCTCCCTCTGTGACCGACGACGATCCCGCCAATGTCCTCGTCTTCGCCTCTATCGGAAACTACGTCTGGTTCGACGCCGACCTCGACGGCCTCCAGGACTCGGGCGAAAGCCCCGTTTCCGGCGCGGTCGTCACGCTCTACGATCAGGCGGGCAACCCCGTGGCATCGCAGACCACCGGCGCCAACGGTCGCTACCGCTTCACCGGACTCTATCCGGGAACATACTCTGTTGGTTTCGTGCCTCCCGCAGGATACGTTTTCTCAGACCCCGATCAGGGCGACGACGCCAAAGACAGCGACGCCGATCCCGATACCGGCCGCACCATCCAGACGGTCCTGGTCGCGGGCGAGCAGGACCTGACTTGGGACGCCGGGCTCTGGCAGCCCGCCTCTCTCGGAGACTACGTCTGGCTCGATGATGACTCCGACGGGATCCAGGATCCCTCGGAATCCGGCGTCGGGGGCATCGTCGTCAACCTGCTCGACGGCACCGGCGATCCGGTCCTCGACACCGGCGGCAATCCCGTCACCACGGTGACCGCCGGCGACGGGTTCTACGAGTTCACCGGGCTCCGCCCGGGTTCCTACCGGGTCGAGTTCGAACTGCCGCTCGCCTACATCTTCTCGCCCTACGACTCCGACGCGGCGGGAATCGACGGTCCGGTGAATTCCGATGCCGACGAGACCTCCGGGCGGACCGTGGCGGTCAGCCTGGCCAACGGCGAACACAATCCGCGTCTGGATGCCGGATTGATTCCCGCCAACCCGGAGATTACTCTTACCAAGACCGTGAGTCCGACGGATTATGATACCGACGGCCAAGCACTCACCTACACCTTTACCGTGGCCAATACCGGAAACATTCCGCTCACCGGGGTGACGCTCACCGATCCGCTCATCGCACTCCCCGGGATGCACCCGATAGACCTGGCCGTGGGCGATTCCACCTCCTTCATGGTCGCTTACACCGTTGATCTGGCCGATCTCAACGCGGGTGCGGTTCTGAACACCGCAACGGTCACCGGGACCGATTCCCGGACCGGAGACCCGGTCACCGATACCGACGACGCCCTCGCCACGGCCATCCAGCTCCCGGCGTTGTCCATCTCCAAGACCGGCACCTATTACATTGGTCCCGGCCCCTGCCAACCGCTCGGGGTGGGCAATGAGTTCAACGCCCTCATCTTCGGGAACCTGAACGCCACCGGAGGCGACACTGACGCCCGCCTCGCGGTCGCCGGCAACACGACCATCAACGGCGGATACAGCGTCGGCCATGTCATCAAGGGCGATCCCCTCCCGACTCATACCGGCGGCGCCGTGGACATCTTCATCACCGGCGGCGATCTCGTCGACGGCACCTTCGGTGTCAACGGCAACGTGGTCCATCAGGGAACCCGCACCGGTCCGGTCCGGGTGATGCCGAACGGCAACCTGACCCGCCAGGTCATCCCCGTTACCTTCGACGATGACGGCAACGTGCCGGGCGATGGCAGCGGCACCACCTTTGCCGAACTTCAGGACGAGATGGAGGTCCGTTCCGCCCTTCTCGGTGCCTTCGCCGAGCGCGGGGTGGTCTCGGTCACCGAAACCACCGGCGGGTCCGGCGTGGTCGCTCTCGATCTGGTCGGCAATGATCCGGAATTGAACATCTTTGATCTGACTGCCGACCAGCTCAGCCTGTCCTCGGCGGCCATCAGCCTGAGTGTGCCTGCGGGGTCGATCACCCTGGTCAATGTCACCGGCGGTCCGGTCGAGATCCACGACGTGGGCATGACCCTCAACGGCACGAACCCCCGCCGGGTGCTCTTCAACCTGCTTGACGCCACTTCGGTGGAGACGAGCGGCTTTGCCTGGCTCGGTTCCGTTCTGGCGCCGTATGCCGACGGGAACTTCTCCGGCGGCTCGATCGACGGCCGGGCCATCTTCGGTGGCAATGTGACGACCACCAACGGTTTCGAGTTCCACAACTTCCCGTTCGCGGGTGGAATCTGCTTCCATATCGAATATGAGTTCACCGTGGCGAATGTCGGCAACGTGACCGTCACCGACATCACCATCGACGATCCGCAGGTGACCGTGGATGGAGGCCCGATCGACCTTGATCCGGGTGAGTCCGATTCGACCACCTTCACCGCGACCTACCTGCTCAAGGCGGCCGACGTGATCAACGGATCCTTCACCAACACGGCGACCGCCAGCGGCCAGCCGCCCGCGGGCGCACGGGTTGATGCGACCGATTCCGATA
>CAYVUQ010000046.1:0-1555 GCA_964454915.1 uncultured Puniceicoccaceae bacterium | reverse complement strand
CGCAGCCGGTGCAGGCGGCGGTGGCGGTGCCCCGATCGATATCCCGTCCAGCGGCGATAGACCCGATCTCGATGTAACCTCGGTCACCCTGTCCATCGCCGATCCCGGTGCCACCGGTGACACCTTCGAAGCCGTCGTCGAGGTCGAGAACAAGGGCCTCTGGAAGGCAGACGGGGCCATCCTCCGCTTCTGGAACGACAAGCCTGCGCCTGCGTCGGTTGGCGAAGCGGGCGAAGCCGAAGTCCACCTCGGCACCATGACCGTAGGCGAAAAGCGCACGGTGACGGTCGGCGGCTTCACCGCTCCTGCCGTTGACGGAACCTACCACCTCCGCGTCTTCGCCGATGCTGACGCAACGGTGGTGGAGCAGTCCGAGGGCAACAACCAGTTGACCGCGGCCTACACTGTCTTTGCCCCCGCCTCCTCGAGTGCGGCCTCGTGGATGAAGCCCGACTTCGTCGTCCAGTCCGTGCGCCTCGAACCGAGTCCGACGGTGACCTCCGCTCTCTTCGACGTGGTGGTCCGCGTGACCAACACCGGTCACATCGCTGCCGACGCCGGAACCCTCGCCCTTTGGGAATCGAGCCCAACCTATCACGGACTCGCACCCGCCCCCGACCGCACGGCGGCCGTGGGCGTGGTCAATCCCGCCGAAGTGATCGAGCTGACATTCCCCGGAGTGCGTGCGCCCGAGAACCAGGGCACCTACCACTCCCGGGTGATTGTCGATCACGGTGACACCGTGGACGAGTACAGCACCGGCAACAACCAGGGCGGGGCGACCTACACCGTCTTCCCCCTCCGGGCGGTGATTGAGCCGAACCCCTCCGGTTCCGGCGTGCGGATCACCTGGAACAGTGCCGACGGCTACACTTACCACGTCGAACGCTCGACGACGGTCGGTTCCGGTTACACGGACATCTCCGGCCCCCTCCCGTCCACGCCACCCGAGAACGAGTTCATCGACCCAACAACCGGCACCTTCTTCTACCGCGTCTGGGGCACACGCTAAAGTAGTCGGGAGATTCTATCTCCCGATTCCGGTCTGAACCGCCACCCGCCCGCACACCCGGACCACAGCGAAATCGACAGGCAGAACCCGTCGCTAACGGCAAGTAGTCGGGAGATTCTATCTCCCGATTCCGGTCTGAACCGCCACTGGCCGCAGAAGTTCCTTGCCAGTAGCATCGAAAGACCGCAGAGTGGGGGACGTCATGGGGTTTTTCCCGTCACTCCCCCCCGGTTCCATGGAGTCCTCTCGATCCCATGACTACGATTCCACAGTCAGACCCGCACCCAGTAAATTCACAAAATCTTCTAGAACAACGATTTGGATAAAAATAGACACCCCTGAAACCTCGACCGGTGCTCACTACGACACCAGGTATCGACCCACCCGCAAACCCTATTACGGCTTTAGATACTACGAACCCGAAACCGGAAGGTGGCTGAACCGGGATCCGATTGAAGAAGAGGGTGGATTGAACCTGTACGGCTTCGTCGGGAACGATGGAGTGAATTTGTGGGATTTGCTGGGGTTGGATTGGTGTGACGA
>CAYVUQ010000045.1:0-9783 GCA_964454915.1 uncultured Puniceicoccaceae bacterium | reverse complement strand
TATCAGTTTCGTCGGCACTTTCATGGCAGCCTCCTCACAGTCGGAAAACCTCCGGTTGCCCCGCAAAAGAACGGGAACAGGAAGAACGGTATCAGTTTCGTCGGCACTTTCATGGCAGCCTCCTCACAGTCGGAAAACCTCCGGATGCCTCTGACGCAGATACTGCCGGTCGGCCTCGTGGACCATTCCGGCGGACGGATAGTTGGAGTGATCGGTCAAATCCAGCAGCAGGATGTCGGCACCCCTGTCGCGGATCACCATGTCCATCGGCAACCGCTTCGACCAACCGACCAGCCCGTTAAAGGCGTGGCCGGGCACCAATACGATGGCGGGCCGGATGTCCGGGCTCCACTTCCGATAGTTCTGGAGCACCGCCGCGAAGAGAACCGCTTTGGTGTCGCAATCCCCCGCTCCCCGCACAAGTGCCACGGCAGGTGGCCACAAACCGAAGATGCGTGCCCCGTCCTCGACGATGGGGGGAACCTCGTAAGGGAGCATGTGGACCAACGAAGCCGCCAGATGGACAGCCTCCCACCAGGTCATCCCCTCGGCCTCCGCAAGACCCATGACCGCGATAGCCGCAGAAGCGACGCTTTCCGAATCCGCAACCGCCAACCCGGGATAGTCGATTCGAAGGTCGCCCCGGGTGCGCTCGAAACCACACGCACGGAGGAAGCCCGTCTCCATATCCCGGACATGAGAACGGAAAGCCCGGTAGTCCTCCGGCGGCACTACCGCATAATCAGGCAGATGAACGGGCCCCCTCCCCGCGCTGACAGCCTCGACCACCCCCGCCAATCCCGGCGGCAAGTCCACCATCCGGGACGTGAACCATTCCGCCCGGGCCTTCGGCCGCACTCCGAACCCTTTGCGAGCCTCCTCGACCAGTGCGTCCGATAGCGTGAACCTCACCGCCCGTCGATCGCCCAGATAGTCCTTCCACTCGAACGCCAGCACATGCCCATCTTCCGATCTTCTGCTCTCGAACGAACCGAGTTCGTTGACCCACTCCCGCACTGAATCGCCGGACCGTTCAAGGAAAACCCTGCCCCCTGCGGACGCCCGCGCGAAGAAAACCGAACCCTGCGGCGGCAGGGCGGAGCGCGGAGTGCCGCCCCAGGGCCATGACAGAGATACGCCGAGGCTCAGCAAGACGCACCACACGAGGAACGGACCGGTCCGTGAATCCTGTTTGGGATGATTCATGGCTGGTCCGGGAAGTCCCGCCCCGTTCAGATGCTTCCGAGGGAGACCGGGGTCGATCCCGGCACCGGGATCAACGTGTTCAACAAATCCGACAGACCCTCCCGCACGAGGAGTGCCACCGCGACCACGACCGCTCCGTAAACAAGGGCTACGGCCACATTGCCCCGCCCGTTGATCTCCTCACGTTCGTTGATCCCGCGGGTAAACCACTGGAAAAGCTTCCCCGCCAACCACACCACCCCCACCGCAAGCGCGTAGTTGAGCACGGCAAATCCCAGCACCCGCCCGGTTCCACCCATCCAGGGCTCACGCCAGAGGATCATCTGCTGGATCATTGCCGCAATCGGATACAGACAACCCGACAGGAGAAGGCCGAATGCCACCAACTCCGCACCCAGGGCGACGCCCGCAGCCCGGTTCCCGCCCCGCACTTGCGACACGTCGGCAACACCGCAGCGGACGAAAAGCAAGAAGGTAAACGAGACCACACCGACCGCAACCGCGACCGAGCACAGGAAACTCAGTAGTCCTACCAGTATTTCCATCCCGTTCTCCGGGGTGCGAGACTGTGCCTCGGGATAACCTTGGCCACACCTTTCGGGTGTTAGCGGATTTTTAGCAGAAGAGGTTCATGAAGGAATTAGAAGAAATTGAAAACGCCGGCCCTCCCGCCATTCCACAAAACATAGATGCCAGCAGTCCCTGGGGGGTTTCAAAATGAGCGTACACCGACCAGCGTAAAACACACCGCAATCCATAGAGCTTTCCACAAAAGAACAGGTTTTCGATTTTTATCCCTCTCATATCAAAGCAGTTATCAACCCGTTGTGTTTTCTGGAACGCTTCCTGATCTCCCCCGGCCATGCGAACCGAAGCATGTCAGAAAACCACCGCACCAAACGCGACCGATCCGCCGGGCCTTCCCTGCGAGGATGTGGAACCATTGGTGCGTCTGGCCGTACAGGCGGGCTTCTCCAGTCTCCGGCATCACCCCGACGGTTCCACACTCATGGAGAAGGACGGTATCCGAATCCTGCTTACGCCTAACGGAAACGGAGCGACCGTCGAGGCACGATTCCCCTGCCAGGACCGCCTGATCGAGTTCTTTCTCGAAAGCGAAAGCGAAAACCTCTGGTGGCACAGCCTCCGCAACGGTCTTATTGTCCGCCGGGCGGCCTGTCCAGACGTCCGCACCGCAGGCCGCGCGCTCCGCGAGGTCATTTCCCACCTTCCCCTCATCCGTAAGGAGAACGGAGACGATCCTGTCTTCGGCCTGCTGCGGCCCCTGGGCCGTGAACCGTGGCTGCCAGTCGTCCCGCCACCCTGGGTCGAAAAGGGTGTGCTCCTGCTGCGGAATACCCGTGCCCTGCTTGTCCGGGGAGCGGGAAGCGACGCCCGGGCGTGGCTCACTGCGGTCGTTCCCTCTGGACACCTTTTCTCGTTCCGGGAGGAGATTCTCGTCAATGCCCCGGAGAAGGCGCATTGCTTTCTCCTGAATCAGTCGGGTGCCCTGAACCACCTGGCCGTCCTGATCGACACGCGGTGCCTTCCGAACGATCCGTGGAAGGCCGCTATCGGAGCAGCCGCTTCCCATCTCGCCTCCGCCGACACAACCTCCGGTGCCCGCGTGCTTCTCATCCACACGGGCGAAGCGAAGGGGTACGAGGGGCTTCCCGAGGTATGCCTGCCCGACTTCGGGGCGGCGGCCCGCCGCGTCTCCGGAATCGGATCGCCGGTGGAAGCAGTCCTCCTGCGATCCCCCGGTGACCACGACCAATACCCCGGCAACCTCCTGCAACGTGCCGTCCGATCCACGGAATGCGGCACAGAACACGGAACCACTCCGGTGGAGGGGGACGATGCCGCGCCCGTGCTCCGCAACCGTGCCGACCTGCGAAGAGTCCGCGACCTGCGCTCCCGGCTCGAAGCAGAACTCGCCCGGGCCGTTGTCGGCCACCACTCCATTCTACCGGAAGTGTGCGCTTCGATTGCTTTTTGGGCGGTCTCTGCATCCCGTCGTCCGCTCGTCCTCGCATTCGCCGGACCTTCCGGAGTTGGCAAAAACCGCATCTGCCAGGTTTTGGCTTCGACCTTCGCCCGGCCCGAATTTTTTGACCTCCCTGCTCCGCTGCACTACAGCATCAATCTCGCCGTCGCCCAGGAAAGCAAGCACTGGCAGCTGACGGGCGTGGGTGCCGGACACGTCGGTGCAGAACGCCGGGGGCTCCTCGAAACCGCGACGGGCACGGACGGTTACGTGCTCTCCTTCGACGAGATCGACAAACAGGTCGGCGGCACATCCGATCCTCAGGGCTTTCTGGTTTCCATCCTGGAGCGCAACGGCTTCCGCAACGGCCGCGGCAACCACGTGGAGTTCGCCAAGGGCCTCGTTGTTCTCACGATGAACTGCGGTATCGATGCCGCGTCCGAGCGGCTGCACTCACTCGGGTTCGGTGGAAGCGTTCGCGATCCCGGTACCATCGCCCACCATTACCGTCGGCACTACGAGCGGGAGCTGATCGCACCCCTGCGCGGGCGTATCCACCGGGCCTGGTTCTTCGGCGAACTCGAGGACCACGACCGGACCCTTCTGGCGCGGCGAGATCTCCAGACACTGCGCATGGAAGCCCGGCGTCTCGGCCTCCCCTGGCCGCGCGACTGGCGGGGTGCGGCCGCGCTGGCCGCCCGAATCGTGGCAGAGGCCGACCCGGCACTGGGCGCACGGGGAATCCGTCAACGCATCCGCCACCTCCGGGAGACACTCCTTCACCAGGCCCGGGACGATCACGCCAGGCCCCCATTCCAACCTGAACCCGAACGAACAAAACCATGACAACGACAAAGGAAGCAACCATCCCACGCCCGCGGGACGCCGGGACGGCGAACACGACACCGGGGCAACACGAACCCGCCGAGATCTCGACCCTGAACGGAGAACGCCTGACCGTCACCCCCGACGACCCCGTCTTCGAAGCGGCACGTTCCCTTTTCTCCGAGCACGGCCTCGGCAATGTGCTCTTCATCGGGGAATCGGGATGCGGCAAAACCCGCCGCTGCGAAGCCCTCACCCTCCCCGAAAACTACCCCGTTCTGCTCGCCGGAACACCCCTCGAGGATATCGAGGTCCGGGTCGATTTCGTCGAGGTGGACCTGATCCAGATCACCGCAAACGCCGAGTTGCACTACGAATCCTGCCTGCAGAACGGAACCTTCTCGCGGGAGGCCGCCCTGGTCGCCGACTTCATCCTCGGCCACGGAACGACCCACCGGGAAGAGTTCGAGGAGAACACACGCCGCAACCGGGAAACCCTGCACCGCGGTCGGGGAGTCTATCATCTACACCTTCTGGTCGTGGACGATTTTGACCGTTGCTACAGGGAGGTCGCGTCCGGGTTCATGAAGCTCATCCACGGAAACCGCCACGTTCTCCAGAAACTGCCCCACGACACACACTACCTTCGTATCCAGTGTCTGGCGACATCGAATTCCGGCCTGGGAACGCCCAGCGGCAAGTATTCGGGTGCCGCCGGAAAGCTGGACCTGGCCGTGGCCAACCGTTTTAACGTGCTCCATCTCGGCGACCCTCCCTTCGAGACCATTCTCGCCCGCTCGTTTCCCTCGGAGCGGGATTTCTGCCGCACCCTCGCCGAGATCGTCGGTGAGATCAAGAGCCGCCAGGCCGAGGGCGAACTCGAGGAACTCGGGGAGGTCTCCCTGCGTCAGATGCTTCCCATCGTCGAGGCGAAGACCCGTTTCGGGCTGTGCGAGGAAGCCGCGGCAACCCGCCTCTTCTCGGCACTCCCGACGACCGGCGAGTCGCGTTCGCAGGCCGACTTGATCCTCGCCCGGAGATTCGGACGCCGGATCCGTCGCGACGAATTCGAATTCCCCTTCTGAGAACTGGCGACCATGGAAGAGAGGCTCCAACGACTCCGCCGTCTCATCGCCGACCGCGTATCCGCGTTCGAGCAGAAGGTCCCTCCGTCCGACGAAGAGACCGCCCTCAAGGCTGTCCGCACGGTCAACACCGCGGCCGCTAGGCTGGCCACCGTCCCGGGACGCACCGGAGGCAACCACGTGAGCGGACACCGCGAGACCGAGACAATCCTGAAAGAGGTCAACCATGTGCTCTCGGTACCGCTCTCCAACGGAAAACCCGTCGGCGATGAATTATCCTCACGGGAACGGGGACTTCTCACGCGGGGCGGACGCCGCGTCATCCGCATCCCCGCCCCCATTCTCTCCCGAATCGCCTACGCCCGGGTCAAGGACCGTGGGTCCTTGCCGGTCGTGACCAGGTGGTTCGAGGGCCGCGATGCGATGCACCGTCGCCATCCGCTCTTTCCCCGGCTGTTGGACGATGGCTCCAGCCTGTTTCTCGATGCCACACCCCTCCCGGAAGAGACCGAAAGTAACGGATGGGAACAATACACTCTGCTCCGCCGCATGCAGGACCTCGCCCTTGAGGGGCATTACTGGATGGAGTATCTGGGGTTGCATCCGCTCGCTGCCGTCGCCCGCACCCTCGACGCCCCGCATACCATCGCTCTGATCGCCCAGTGGGTCCTTCTCGAATGGTGCGGAGACTGGGAGCAACAGGGACAGGCACGCGGCATGTTCGACTCCCCCCCTGCTGACCACTTCTCGACGACCGACCGTGCACTGCGCCTCCTCTTCGAGAACAGCCCGTTCCCCTCCTTTCCGGGCGAACACTGGCGTCCCGGCGATGCGGATCGCACGCGGTGGGTAGCGACTCTGGCCGAAGCCCTGGGCCCGTCGATGCGCCTCCTGCGTGAACCCATGGAGGAAACCGGAGGGGCCTGCGACCGGCGGTTGACCCTCCACACCGCCCTGGCCGCCCACGGGCAACCCGAAGAGATCCCGCCGCATATCGCCACGCACTTCCGCCGCCTCGATGCGCGACTGGCCGAAACGCACGTCTGCATGGAAAAGACCCTGGCCGAATCGTTTCACGCAGGCCGATCAGGCGGATCCGGGAACGCTCCGGCAGGACGACGGCCCGCCGCCATCGCCGACCTTCTTTCATCAAATCCCGTCCGGGCACTGAACGCCATGAACCTGATCCGCACCGATTTCTGGAGCCCCACTTTGTCCACCGGGGGACTCCGCAGTCTGTATGAAGATGATGGAGACGCCCCTCCCCCGCCTCTGCCTCATCCGGGAGTTCTCCCACTCGGCCTCCGTCTCGGTTCCGCCGCGGGTGCCACACTGGTCAACCGCTTCCTCTCCGCAAGCTCCAACAACGTCCCCGAAGGTATCTTCGAGGCCGCCGATCTTCTGGGTGGAAAGGACCAGGAGGCCAACAAGGCCGTTCACGCGGCCGTCCGGCTCAACTTCCGCCGCCGTCTCGCCTTCGAGGGTCTCCTCCAGGCCGCTGGTTCCGGGCCGATTCCCGGCTGCTGGCTCGCACATGTCGAGGCGAACCACCTCTATGGCGGAGGTTGCGGAGTGGACTCGGTCACCGACCTCGTGTTTCCCGCCTTCTTCTTTTCGGAATTCCGTTTCGCCCGCCTCCTGCGCCACGAACAATCGCACTTCCAGGAGGCCTGGTCGGCCATCCGCAACGAGATCGCAGGACTCGTCGTCAAGTTCCGCGCCGGAAGCTACCTGAGTCTCCGGGAGTCCTTCCGCTCGATCTTCAAACACATCCGCGACCTGAGTCTCCACCGGATCGAACGCCTCGGCCCCGGGCACAGCGAAACGAAGCCACCGCCCTGGCTTGCCCCTCCCTCCTCAGACCCCTTCGCCGATCCGGGCAGCGTCTTCACGCGGGAAAACCTGCTGGTCGAGGGCGCAGCCGCCCCTGTCTCGTTCGAACGCCTGGCCGCGGGGAACCCCGCCGCCCTCCAACGCCAGATCGCCCGCCTGCGGCCCCATATCAACCTCCTGCGCCGTATCCACAACCGGCCCGCGGTTCCTCTACCCCGCCCGCAGGGGCGCCAGGCCAGCGGCTTCGACCTGGACATGCTGCACCCCGAAGCCCTCCATGCCGGGGAGGACGAGAACCCCTTCCTTTCCATCGATTACCGGCCCGCGCCCCGCCCCGAAATCCGCCACATGGTCCGCATCCTCATGGACTTTTCCGGGTCGATGAATGCCGCCCGCGTGGGCCTGGCCAAGGACTTCGCCCTGACCCTCAGCCTCGGCCTGACGGGATTCGACTGCCTCCTCTACCTCTACACCACAAAGGGCAGCCTCTACCAATTGACCGAGGTGTACGACTCGCGAAGAAAACGCGTGGGCGGGACGGGTGCTCTTGCCACGATCTGCGACCAACGCTATTCAAGCGGCATCGCGGGCAATCCCGACGCAGCCTGCCTGCTCGCAGTGGACCAGTTGATGGAGCGCGAGCCACCCTCCGCCGCCTCCCGTCGAAATATCCTGATCCACATCGGCGACATGGAATACTGCACCTCCCTCAAGCTCCCCGAATGCCCCACCGCCACCGAGGAAGTCTTCCACGCCTGCCGGAAAATCACCGGCAAAGGCCACCACCTCATCATCGGTCGCTGTGGCGCGGATATCGACCCGCTCGTGCGCACAAGCATCCCCCACGACTACCTCCACCTCCCCGAAGACGGAATCGACCCGCCAAGCGTCCGCTCCCTCCACCGCCTCGTGAGCGGTGCCGTTTCGGAAAGGTAACCTTTTCGATTCTTGCCAAAGGAGGATGCATGGAGATAGATAGCCCGATCAGGTGCTCTGCCATCCGACACTTCATCAAGGGGGTGCACAAAGCCCTTTCAACGATTTGAATATGCGCGCCAGCGACTTACCCGACCTTTTCCGAGCCATTCGGTTCGCGACCGCCGCCCACGAGGGACAACGGCGTCGCAACCGCGCAGCCGCCCCCTACGTCACGCACCCGCTGGAGGTGGTTGAAATTCTCTGCCGGGCCGGAGTCGCAGATATCCCATCCCTCGTCGCCGCCGTTCTTCACGACGTAGTCGAGGACACGACTGTTTCCCTGAGGGACATCACCGAAACCTTCGGACCGGAGGTCGGGTCCCTCGTGGACTGGCTGACCGACCCGCCGGGACCACGCGCCGAACGAAAGGCCGCGCAGGTCCAAAACGCCGACCGGATGCCCGAAGCAGCGCGCCTGATCAAACTCGCCGACCAAACCGCCAATCTCCGGGACATCCCGACCGATCCACCCGAAGACTGGGACTCCGCCGATACCCGCAACTACATCGACTGGTGCAGTCGGGTCGGGCGCGCCCACGCAGGTCTCAATCCCGCGCTCGACCGGGCCTTCGAAGATGCCCTCAAGGCCTGCCGCAATCTCTCCACCATCCCCCCGCCAAACCAGTCATGAACACACCCGCAACGCCTCCCTCCGACGAGGAGTGGCTCGACGCCCAGATTCGCACCTACCTCGACCATGAACGGCCCGCCTGTGCGGCCTTCGCCCAATTGCTCGAAGCCGTCCTGCACCGCGTGCGCAAGGATGTCGCCCCACTCGCCTTTGTCGGCGTGCGGGTGAAAGAACCCGACAGTTTCGCGGAAAAGGCACTGCGCAAACGGGACGCCTACCCCGACCCGGTTCACGACCTCAACGACCTCTGCGGGGGCCGGATCGTCGTCCCGACCCTCGACGATATCGAACCCGTCGAGCGGAGAGTCCGTGAGTTGCTCGCCGTGGACGAGGAGGACATCGAGGACAAGCGCCTGCTCCACGACGACGACTCCTTCGGCTATCTGTCCATCCACTTCCTGGTCGGGATCGATCCGGCACGACTGCCGCCGGACCTGCCGCCGGAATCCGCCGCATGGGTGGACCGCGTCCACTCACCCGACCGGAACGGTCGTCCACGCCAACGCAAGGCCGAATTGCAAATCCGCACCCTCCTCCAGCACGCGTGGTCCGACATCTCCCACGACCGTCTCTACAAGACCCGTGTGCGTGTCCCGGCCACCTACCGCCGTGAGGCCGCCAGCCTCGCCGCTTTGCTGGAGAGTGCCGACATTCGGTTCGCCGAGGTCGCCGCCCGCATCGACGCTTACCAGGATCGGTTCGCCGCGTATCTCGAACCCGACCAAATCCGCACCGAAATTCGCCGTCTCCACTGCATCCGCTCCAACCCCAACATCGCTGATCGCAAGAAACACGTTCTCGCCCGGCGGATCGCGCTCCTGGCACGATCTCTGGGCGACTGGGACATGGTTCTTGAAACCTGCGGGACGGAGGCCGGACAAGAACCTGAAACCGCTTTGCTCGCCGGAGAGGCCCTTTGCCTGCGGAACCGCGCCACACCCGCCTCACCGGACTTCGCCCGCGGAACCGATCTGCTGCGAAAGGTGTCCGACACCCCCGGCGTTTCCGACGGACTCCGCGCCGACGCCCTCGCCCGCCTCGCCTGGGCACTCTCTCTGGACGGATCGACGCATCTCTCCCACCTCCGCGACCTCCGCTACCGCGCGTGGATCGCCGCCCCCGAAAACCCCTACCATTTCAAAGAGTTTCTGGAAACCGCTGTCATCGCCGCAGGCAACCTCGACCCGGCCGATCTGCTGCGGGTGCAGGCCCGCTCCTGCCTCGACACCTGTCTCGAC
>CAYVUQ010000044.1:5416-9903 GCA_964454915.1 uncultured Puniceicoccaceae bacterium | reverse complement strand
CGGGCGTCGAAAAGGTTCTGCCAGTCCCGGAGGCGCGAAGGCACCTTACGGGGTGAAGTAATCGTCGGTGGTGTCGAGCGGATCGGTCACCTGGGTCGGATCGTCGTCGTCATCATCGAGACCGAAATCGACCGCGTCGTCGTCCGTGACATCGTCAACGAGGGGACCAAAGCGATCCTCGGCCTCCTCCTTGAATACTTCGTCCCAGGGCAAATCCGCGTCGAGGAGGAACTTGGCAACGGCCAGAACATCCTCCTCGGCAACCGAACCCTGGTCGTAGGCGGCGAGAAGCGCAGTGAAAGAGCCCTGCAAACGCTGCTTGATAGCATCCTGCTCTGCGTCGGAAAGCGTGGAAACCATCCCGGAATCAACCCGCGGGACCGAAGGATCGGCACCGGTGGCGTCGTCGGGCGAGACCACCTCGACGGTGCCATCCTCGGAAATGCGAATCACATTGCCGGAGGGAAGATTGGCAAACTCGACTTCCGTCAAGGAAACCGACGCGGACAGGGCACCGACGAGAACCATCGGTGAAAAACCGGCATCCCCGCCTTCCTGGGCCTGGGCTGGACCCGCGGAAAAAGCAAGGATCGAAAAGAGCAAGGAGTAGCCTGGAATTTTCATAAGGCCAACACGATCAGCTATCCTCGCTCGAAAGTCAACAGGCTTTTTCAACAAACCCGCACACTGTTTCAGGATTGTCTTAAAGTCCGAAATGCCCTCGTCTGCCCCCATGTTCGAGAATTTGACGGAACGCATGGGAAAGGCCCTGCGCAACCTGAGGGGCGTGGGCCGTCTGACCGAGGAAAATACCGCTGAAGCACTGAAGGAGGTGAGATCAGCCCTTCTTTCCGCAGATGTCCACTACAAAGTGGCCCGGGAGTTCGTCGAACGCGTCCGCAGCAAAAGCGAAGGGGTTGAGGTGACGCGGTCGGTGACACCTGGTCAGCAAATTGTAAAAATCATCAACGACGAGTTGATCGATCTTCTCGGCCACGACACCGCCGGACTTTCCACCGCCCGGCCGCTCCGCATCATGTTGGTCGGCCTGCACGGGTCGGGCAAAACGACAACAACCGCCAAACTGGCCCTGCAGCTGAAGAAAGCGGGCATGATCCCGGGCCTCGTCGCCTGCGATATCTACCGCCCGGCCGCCATCGACCAGTTGGAAACCCTCGGTGCCGAGGGCGGCTTTCCGGTTTTCAGCGACCGAAAGAACTCCGATGTGGTCAAAATCGCCGTCAAAGGCCAGAAAGAGCTGCGCAGCCAGGGCTGCGATGCGATCCTTTTCGACACCGCCGGTCGCTTGCAGATCGACACCGATCTCATCGCCGAAGTATCCGCACTCAAGAAGAGTCTCGATCCGGAAGAGGTATTCCTGGTGGCCGACAGTGCGCTTGGCCAGGAGGCGGTCAACGTCTCCAAAACCTTCCACGACGCGACCAGCCTCACCGGTATCGTCCTGACGAAACTCGACGGCGATGCCCGCGGTGGTGCCGCACTGTCCATGAAGAGCCTGACCGGGGTCCCTGTCAAATACGTGGGAACGGGAGAGAAAATGGATGCCCTGGAGGTCTTCCACCCGGACCGGATGGCCTCCCGAATCCTCGGGATGGGCGATGTGGTATCCCTCGTGGAAAAAGCCCGTGAGTCGGTTGACCAGGACGAAGCGGAGCGAATGGCCAAAAAACTCCGCAAGGCCGATTTTAATCTGGACGATATGCTGTCACAGATGCGCCAGGTAAAGAAGATGGGCTCGCTGGGCTCCATCATGAAGATGCTACCCGGGATGAGCGGGGTGGAGATGGGAGAAGAGGAAAACCGCAAGATGTCGCGAACCGAAGCCATTCTGCTTTCGATGACCCCCTCCGAGCGCTCCTCTCCCAACCTGATCAACGGTCGGCGCCGCATGAGAATCGCCGCCGGATCGGGAACCCATGTGCGCGACGTGAACCAGCTGCTCAAACAATTCGGGCAGATGCGGAAGATGATGAAGAAGATGAAGGGCAAGGACCCCGAGAAGCTCATGCGTCGGATGGGCGGATCAATGCCCGGAGGGGCACCGAATTCAGGCTTGTGATCCGTCCGGGGAACGGCCATGTTTGTCGGTTCCTTGGAAAACGAATCCAGTTCCGCGACCGACCCTGACGGTGATCGAGAGAGTCGATCTCGTCAGTCGGCCCATGTGTGCACATCTGTGCCGGACCGTGGCTTTCCAGACCTGAAAGCCTCCCCTCGCAACACCTCGAAACCGTGAGCGACCAACACCTCATGCTGTTTTTGGCGGTCGCCTTCACCATCATGGTATCCGCCCTGTGCTCCATTCTTGAGGCAATGATCCTGAGCACAACCACCACGGAAATTGAGGGTCTCAAGCTCCGCCACCCGCGGTCCGGCAGATTCCTGGAACACTTCAAGATGGACATCGAGGAGACGACCTCCGCCATCCTGAGCCTGAATACGATCGCGAACACGGCGGGAGCGAGCATCAGTGGTGCTCTCGCGGCGACCGCTCTCGGGGAAGAAAACGTCATCTATTTCTCGAGTGCTCTGGTCCTCGCGATCCTTATCTTCTCGGAGGTGATTCCCAAAAACATTGGCGTGCTCTATCGCCCGGCCCTGCAGCCGGTGCTGGTGTATCCATTGCATTGGATCCGTGTGCTGATGCTGCCCGTCTCTTTCCTGTGCAAACTGACCGTGCGCTTCTTCGTGCGCCCCCGGCCCTCCAACGAAACCCCGGACGAGGAGATTCTCCTCCTGGCCGAGAAGAGTGCCAAAGACGGCGACCTCACGGAGAGCGAGCGCAGATTGATCTCCAACGCCCTGCGGCTCGACACCATCCCGGTCAGCAAGATCATGACCCCCCGCACGGTGGTCACCGCGCTGGAGAAAAGTACTTCCGTGGCCGAGGTCGTCAGGGATTTCAAAAACATCCCCTTCGCGCGGATTCCGGTTTACGAGGAGAGCATCGACGAGATCGTCGGCGTGGTGCGCCGCCGTGACCTTCTCGCCACGGCCGCCGACGGGAAGGCCGACACAACCACGGTCGGAGAACTCACCTTCGAGACCGTTTATGTCCCGGAAAACGCCACCGCCTCCGACGCCTTGCAGATTTTCCTGAAGAACCACCAGCAGCTGTCCATCGTGGTGGACGAATACGGATCGGTCGCCGGGGTGCTGACCATGGAAGACGTCATGGAGTCTATCCTCGGCCAGGAGATATTCGAACACGATGATCTGGCTGTCGATATGAGGGAGCTCGCCCGGAAAAAGAGTCAGGCCGGGCACTCCAAAAGGTCGCGCGCCCAGCAGGGCGGCGACGCGTCGGCACCGCTGGCCTCATGACCCGGATTCGACCCCACACCGCAATGGTCGGCGTGCGCTGGCTGGGGTTCTTCCTTCTTTACGCCGTCGGAATCGTAGCCATCGGTGCTCCCGTCGGTTCACTGGCCTTTCTCGCCCTGGGCAAACTCTTCGTTCCGGAGATGACCTTCGCCGAACTGGGTTTGAACGGGCTCAGGGTAGGCGCGATTCTCTCTGGCGTATGGGCACCGGGAGTGGCCATTGTACTCTGCTTCATGAGGGGTAAACGGGAGCGCGACGCACGATGAACCCGTCGCGCCGCATACGGATCTTCGGCCTGGGATTCTTCGGCGGCTGTCTGCTGGCTGCCGGAATCGCCTGGCTGCGTGTGGCGGACGATCCACCACCACCCCCTTCCCTGCCGACATGGACCACATTGACCGGGAATACCCCGCCACCGCCGAATGGGGCCCCTCCGGGTGACTTCCGAATCGTCAAAACCTGGCGAAGCCCGGCCGGTGGATTTCGCTGGCTTGTCCAGGACGAGGAAGAAGTCTTGTGGCGAATCGGCGACACACCGGATGCCACCGAAACCGTCAGGGCGGACCGCATCCACGTCTTCGGCGCAGTCGGGATCGAGGTCGAGGCCCTTCGTGCCGGTCTTCGGCACAACGGATTCGAACCACTGGAGTTCTACTTGCCCGAGATACGGTTTCTGGTGGCTGTCGATCCTTTCGAGCCCGACTCCATCGAGCAGGCGGTCCGTCTCCTCGAATCGCGCAAGCCCTACATTACCGAAGTCCGACCCATCCATTTCCCGGGAGACCCCAATTGAGGATTGCCTTCGGTATCGCGAATTCCACGATCCTCCCCCATGCCCACCCTGAAAAAACTCGCCTTCGGAGGTACCGAACCCTCCTCCGCCAACCTCGAACTGGGCTTGCTGGCCCTCCGTGTTTTCACAGGCCTGGGCATTGCACTCGCCCATGGCATCAACAAGGTCCCTCCGGGCGGTTTCACAGACACCGTCGAGGACCTCGGGTTCCCGAGTCCCCTTCTCTTCGCCTGGGCCGCAGGTCTCGCAGAGCTGGTCGGGGGACTCTTTTTGGCCGCCGGATTCCTGACCCGGTTTTCGGCAACCGCCATCTTCGTCACCATGCTGGTGGCCGCCTTCATGGTCCACG
>CAYVUQ010000044.1:0-5406 GCA_964454915.1 uncultured Puniceicoccaceae bacterium | reverse complement strand
TCGTTCGCCACGGGGGCGAAGGCTTCGCCGCCCAGGAACTCGCCCTGCTCTACGCCGCCGCCGTACTTCCCTTTATGCTGGCCGGAAGCGGTCGCGTGGGTGTGGACCCGGTTTTCCGCGAAAGCTGAGCCTTCCTTTCCCGGCCTGGCACCGAACCACTTTCTCCATCAATGAACATACGCAGTCTCCTCCTCTCCGCCGCCATATCCGCCGTCGTCTTCACGACCTCCGCCCACGCAAGTCTCTATCTCCAGGGCTTCGGCCAGTGGATGGACACCGACTACGACAATTCGATCGGCGTGGGTGCCCGAGTCGGATACTCGTTCGACGAGCTGAATTCGATTGAGTTCGGATACACCTACACCGACCTCGATTCCATCGACACCGTGTACACGGTCGATGACGACGACGTGGAAGTCCAGGGCACCGCCAAACTGCACATCCTCCTGGCAAACTACAGGTTCACCTACCCCCTCACCGAAAGGTTCCGCGTCTTCGCCGGCGGGGGCCTCGGAGCCACGGTGGGCAATGTCGAGGTCACTACCGACTCTGGATCGGGTGACGGTCACAACGCGGTCTTCACCTACCAGCTTTTCGCCGGAGCCGAGTACTTCATCCTGCCGCAATTCTCAGTCCACGGAGCCTTCCGCTACCTCTCCTTCGACGATTTTAACTACGAGGACGGGGACACGAAGGTCAAGGTGGACGCCGGCACCGGCCATGCCCTCGAGGCCGGAGTCTCTTTTTACTTCTAGACCTCGAACCAGTGGATGCTCAGGCGGAAGATCCCGTCCTGAACCACTCTTCCTGCTCCCGCCTCCATGAAAGAAAACCCCAAAAGCAGTCTCCGTCTCATCGGCAGTTGCCGGGATCGAATCGGCCTCGTCGCAACGATCTCCAGCCACCTCGCGGAACGCAACGCTTCCATCACCGAGGCCGACCAATACCAGGACCCGTCCAGCGGCATGTTTTTCATGCGGTATGTGTTCGACGCTCCCGGCGAACCGGAGGAGGCTCTGGAATCGTTCCGCGGTTCGCTTGCCCCGATCGCCGGGAAGTTCGAAATGGACTGGAGGATCGAAGACGCCCGGCGGCCCCAGAAGGTCGTCATCCTCGTCAGTAAGTTCGACCACTGCCTCGCCTACCTTTTGCACCGCCGCAGGGTCGGCGATCTTCCGTTCGATGTGCCTTGCGTGATCTCCAACCATACCGACCTCGCCGACCTGGTCGATTGGTTCGGCATCCCGTTCCACCATGTGCCGGTTCCAAAGGATTCGGCGGGACGCCAGGCCGCCTTCGAGAAAACCTCCTCCCTGATCGACGGCGCACGACCGGACACAGTCGTTCTGGCCCGATACATGCAAATCTTCCCCCCCTGGCTGTGCGACCGGTACCGCCACCGCGTGATCAACATCCACCACAGCTTTCTCCCCTCTTTCGTCGGAGCCCGACCCTACCACCAGGCGGCGGAACGGGGCGTGAAACTGATCGGAGCCACCTGCCACTACGTAACCGAAGAACTCGACGCCGGACCCATCATCGAACAGGACGTCGTCCGCGTGCGCCACAGCGACACCATCCGCGATATGGTTCGTCTGGGAAAAGACGTGGAGAACAATGTTCTTTCGCGGGGATTGCGCTACCACCTGGAAGGCCGGGTCCTCGTTCACGGAAACAAGACGATTCTTTTCGAGTAGTTCCTCTATGTTCAAGACGGTCCAGCCACTGCTCTTCTCCTTTGATGTCGAATGGGTCCCCGACCCGGTCGCCGCGGCCCGCCTCTTCGATGTGCCAGTGGCCACCCCCGGCGAACGAGAGGAGGCAATGCGACGACTATGGGAGTACGGAGGGGCCACCGAAGATAAGCCCCAACCCTACCTGAAAACCATCCTCTGCCGCGTGGTCACGCTGGCCGGAGTCCTCCGTGAAGCTCCCAAAGGCGACGGTCCACCGGCCTTGCGCCTGGTCTCCCTGCCCATGAAAAGCGATCTTTCCTGGCCCGAGCAGGAAAAAAGTATCCTGGAGGGCTTCTTCGAGTCGGTGGGAAAACGCAAACCGCAAATGGTGGGCTACAATTCCTCCCAGGCCGATGTTCCCATCCTGATTCAACGCGCCATCGTCAACGGACTCTCCTGTCCGGCCTTCGCGTCGCGACCGGAGAAGCCATGGGAGGGCGTGGACTATTTCAGTAACCTCTCCGAGCACAATCTCGACCTCGCACCGGCCCTGGGACGCTACAACCAGATGCCATCCCTCAACGAAATCGCCCGTCTCTGCGGGATTCCCGGAAAGATCGATACCAGCGGGGACGCCGTCGCGGAAATGTGGTTGCAAGGCCGCACGGACGACATCCTCGCCTACAATGAGTTCGACGCTTTCACCACCCACCTCCTGTGGGCACGCTTCGCACACTTCACCGGACATCTGGACCGGGCTGCCTATCAGCGGGAGAAAGACGCCGTCCGGTCCTTGATCCGGTCGCTCGTAGAAAACGGCAAACCGCACCTGCGCCGCTTTCTCGACGAGTGGGACCGGCTTTCGACCCGGGTCCCCGTGGCCGTCAATCAACCCGACAACAACGCGGACAGTTCCTCCAGACTGTAGGGCTTCTTCAACAAGCCGACGAATCCGTTGTTGCGGGGATCCCCCCTCATAGGACCTGCCTCCTGACCGGAGCTGAGCACCATGCGCACGTCCGGGTCGATTCGCCGCAGAGCCGACGCCGTCTCCATCCCGCCAAGACCTCCCGGCACATTCAGATCGAGCACCACAAGGGCGAACTTCTCTCCGGCCGCAAACGCTTTCTCGAAAACCTCGATCGTCCGGTGACCGTCCCCCGTCGCGATCATGGGATAGCCAAGGTGGTCCAGCATCTCCCCAAGGGTCTCCCGCACCATCTCGTCGTCCTCGAGCACCAAAACTCTGCTCTCCGAGAGCCGCGGAGCCACCGTCAACGGAATCGTCCGCGCATCGTCCGAAGGCGAACCGGGAACCAATACCACCATGCGACACCCACTCCCGCCCGGGGCGGCTTCGCAGGCGATCTCGCCGCCAACCGAGCGCAACCACTGCCGGGCCGAATAGAGACCGACCCCCGTGCCTTCCTCGCTGGTGGTGAACCCGCGCTCGAAAATCCTCTCCCTCAACTCGGGCGGCACGCCCGGTCCGTCGTCATCAATGCTTACCCGGAGTACGCGCGGATCATCCGTGCGCCGATCAGGCTTTTCCCGCGTCAAAGTCACATCGATCCGCCCCGCGCCCCCCATTGCACGCACCGCGTTGGTGAACACGTTGTTGAACACATGGCGAAGCCGCGTCCCGTCCACACTGGTCATCGGTAATACACCCTCCCAGCGAACCCGGAGTTCAACCCCCTCCAGCGGGACACAAATTCCCGCACAGGCGGAAACCACGTCCACCAACGAAATCTCCCTCACCTCCCCCGATTCCGTAACATCGAGAATATCCTCCGCCATCCGGCACGCACCGCGCAAAATGTTCTCCACCTGCCCGAGCGAATCCGATACCGCCTGGCCTGCTTCCGCTCGGCGGCGGATCGACCCCAGGTGGCCCAGCACACCCGCCATCACGTTCTTCAAATCGTGCACAAACTCGTCCCGGGCATCATCGCCCTCCCGGGATGCAAGCAGTTCGTGGTCATCGTGATCCGACACTTTTAAAAAAGTTTTAGCATTGTTGCGAAAATTTTTCCTAACCCGGCCAAGGTCGAGTGACGAGACAAATATCGATCCTGTCAGTTCACGAACACCGGACTTGATGCCCGCGCCACGTTGCCTCTTACTCCGTTGCCATGCCTGAATCCAGTAAGACCGGAAATTCCCCCGAAGTCACCATGGACGAATTGATCGCCCTGTGCCGCCGCCGGGGCTTCGTGTTTCAGTCCTCCGAAATCTACGGGGGCATCAACGGATTCTTCGACTACGGCCCTCTCGGAACCGAGCTGCGCCGCAACATCAAGGATGCGTGGTGGCAGGATATGGTTCATCGGCGCGAAGACATCGTGGGGGTGGACTGCTCCATCATCATGCACCCGAAAGTCTGGCAGGCTTCGGGCCATGTCGAAGGCTTCTCGGACCCCATGGTCGATTGCCGCGAATCGAAGATGCGTTACCGGGCCGACCAGCTGTTTTTCGCCCCGGTGGAAGTCGATGGGGAAACCATCGGCTACGTCTCCGTCCTGGAAGACGCCGGAATGGCCGACGAAGCCCGTGCCATGGCCGAGAACCTCAAACGCAAGGCGGCCCGCCAGGGGGAGCTCGCCGAACCGCAACTGCGCCCCTACACCGAGGCGGACCCCTCGGAATACGACCGGATTCCCTCCCCTGCCACCGGCAAGCCGGGAACGCTTACCGCGCCCCGGGATTTCAACCTTATGTTCGAGACGAATGTCGGTGCCATCCGCAACGACTCCTCCCGCGCCTATCTCCGTCCCGAAACAGCCCAGGGAATCTTCGCGGAGTTCAAGAATGTGGTCGATACCAGCCGCGTAAAGGTGCCCTTCGGCATCGCCCAGATCGGTCGCTCCTTCCGCAACGAGATTACCCCCCGTAACTTCATTTTTCGCTCGCGCGAATTCGAACAGATGGAGATGGAGTATTTCATCTCCCCGGACGAAGAGGAGTGGCCACGTCTCCACCGCGAGTGGATCGATTGGTGCCGCCGATGGCTTCTCTCAATCGGCCTCGACGCCGACCGCATCGGCGAGGATATCCATCCGCAGGACAAGCTCGCTCACTACTCCCGCGCCTGCACGGACCTCACCTTCCGCTTCCCTTTCGGCGTCCAGGAGATCTGGGGCATCGCCGCTCGTGGAAACTTCGATCTGACCCGGCACCAGAAGTTTTCCGGCAAGTCCATGGAGTACTTCGACGAAGCGCGGAAGCAGAAGTACGTCCCGCACGTCATTGAACCCGCCGTGGGGGTGGACCGCATCTTTCTCGCCGTGCTCTGCTCGGCCTATGCCGTGGACGAAATAGGCGGGGAAACCCGCACCGTCTTGCGATTCCATCCACGCATGGCCCCGGTCAAGGCGGCGGTCCTCCCGCTCGTCAAGAACAAGCCTGACCTCGTGGCCCGCGCCCGTTCTCTCTACGAACGCCTGCAACGCCGCTTTCCTGTCTTCTATGACGCATCCGGAGCGATTGGTCGAAGATACCGCCGCCAGGACGAGATAGGCACCCCCTTCTGCCTGACGGTGGACTTCGACACGTTGGAAAAGGACGGCACCGTCACCGTGCGTGACCGTGACACCTGCGAGCAAAAACGGGTCTCGGAAGACGAAGCCGTAAATCTGGTCAGCAACGCCGTTTTCAACGAATAGATTACCCCGGCCGCTACTCGAACAGGTCCTTCCGCAGATTCCCCAAACAGTGCAGACCGTCCCAG
>CAYVUQ010000043.1:9177-9908 GCA_964454915.1 uncultured Puniceicoccaceae bacterium | reverse complement strand
CCTCTCCAGAACTGTGCAACATTCTCTTCGACATACCCCCACCAAACACAAAACACCCACACAGCGCAAGCATAATTTTGACAGAAAAGTTAATTCTAGGCAAGTTAATTTTAAACAGACAAAATGTTATTATGCTTTCTGACGAATGATTCTGTTGCTACTGCCGTGAGCAAGAATATTTTTGTCACTTTAAATTTTTCAATACCCGTCTAAAATATTCTGTCCCCACCTCAAACTCTTGCCACAGGCCTGTGCTTTCCTTTTGCTCTGCGACTATATGCTTGATCAAACTGAATCGTTGGAGGAACTGGTTCGTCGAATGTCGGAGTCCGCCAGGGGTGCTTCACATGCATTGGCGACTGCGAGTGGAGAACGTCGCGACGCGGTCCTTCGCCGTTTGGCCGATAGAATTGATCAAGCGGAGGAAAGGCTGCGGGCCGAGAACGCGAAAGACCTCGAGGACGGTCGGAAAGCGGGTCTCGGTGCAGCCTTACTGGACAGGCTCGAACTAACGTCCTCGCGAATAGAAGCCATGGCGGCGGGCGTTCGCCAAATCGCATCTCTTCCCGACCCGGTCGGAGAAGAGATCGAGCGTCTTTCCCCGCCGAACGGACTGGATATCCGCAAAGTGCGGGTTCCCATCGGGGTAGTCGGCATTATTTACGAGTCGCGCCCCAACGTAACGGTCGATTGCGCCGCCTTGTGCCTGAAATCGGGCAATGCGTGCATTG